>NZ_CP104582.1:4500000-4658387 GCF_029814935.1 Pseudomonas sp. GD03919 | reverse complement strand
TGACACTGACTATCCCCTTGGGCGGCGATGCAAAAACAGCCGCCATTGTACCGGCCCACGACTGAGTTATCCACACAGCTTGGGCTCAATGGGCACGCATAATCAAAGTCTTAGTTACATTCACAAGGCTTATCAGCTGGGCAATAAACCTTGTGGATAATCCGCCTGCAAGTCTCTGCAAAACCCTGGGGATGAGCCCGCGTATAACCGGCCTGTGGGTAAAAGGGCATTCCATCCTCAGCTTCTATGCAGGCATCACACAAGTGCAGCACGTCTTTTCGACAGGGTTATCATCCCGGCAAGAGCGCTGTTAGCAATGCTGCCAGCAGGTTGTCCACAGATCAGGGCGCTGCTAATCAACATAAACATAGAAAAAGAGCTTTAAACTCTTTTCCTTCTTTCTATTTTTATCTGGCGAATAAGGTTGGTTGGAAATTGACCTGCCGCGTGGCTTTCTCTAGAATTGCCGGTCTCTTAAAACCGGGGTCATTCCGACCCTAGTCGATCACCCAGGTAACGCACCATGAAACGCACTTTCCAACCCAGCACCATCAAGCGCGCTCGCACCCACGGTTTCCGTGCCCGCATGGCCACCAAGAACGGCCGTGCCGTCCTGTCGCGTCGTCGCGCCAAGGGCCGTAAGCGTCTGACTGTCTAATTGATCCAGACAGGTGGTGAGTCGAGGCTTCGGCCGGGACAAGCGACTGCTGACTCCCAGGCAATTCAAGGCAGTCTTCGACTCCCCAAGCGGTAAGGCGCCGGGCAGGAATGTCCTGCTGCTAGCGCGCGATAACCAGCTTGATCATCCCCGGCTAGGTTTGGTGATCGGCAAGAAGAGCGTCAAGCTCGCCGTCGAGCGCAACCGCATCAAGCGTCAAATCCGCGAGTCCTTCCGCCTCAATCAGAACAACCTGACAGGCTGGGATATCGTGGTGGTCGCCCGCAAAGGGCTAGGCGATCTGGAGAATGCCGAACTTGCTCAGCAGTTCGGCAAACTCTGGAAACGCTTGGCCCGAAGCCGGCCCAGTCGCGACGCTGACTTATCCTCCGGGACAAGCGACAATCCCCATGCGTAAAGCGGCTCTTGCCTGTATCCAGGTTTATCGCTACGCCATCAGCCCACTGATGGCCAGTCACTGCCGTTTCTACCCCAGCTGCTCCTGCTATGCCTATGAAGCCATCGAGCAACATGGCTTCCTGCGTGGTGGCTGGCTGACAGCGCGCCGTCTTGGTCGTTGTCACCCCTGGAATGCCGGCGGTTACGATCCGGTTCCACCCGTTAAAACATCCCGTTCCCCTTCGATGGCCGAATAATCATGGATATCCAACGTTCGATCCTGATCGTCGCCCTGGCAGTCGTGTCCTACCTCATAGTCCTGCAATGGAACGAGGACTATGGCCAGGCTGCCCTGCCAGCTGAGGTTAGTACCTCGACCGCTGCGACGCCCGCTCTGCCCGACACACCTGCGGCAACCGCCAGCACCGGTAACGACGACATTCCTACTGCCGTGGCCGAGCCAACTGCAGCAGCCGTTGCACCGACTGCCGCTGCCAGCGATGAGCTGATTCGTGTCAAAACCGACGTGCTCGATCTGGCCATCGACCCGCGTGGTGGCGATATCGTGCAATTGCGTCTGCCGCAGTACCCGCGTCGCCAGGATCGTCCGGACGTCCCCTTCCAGCTGTTCGACAACGGCAACGAGCGGACTTACCTGGCGCAAAGTGGCCTGATCGGCCAGAACGCACCAGACAGCTCCAGCCGTCGTGCCCTGTGGTCGAGCGAAAAGCAAAGCTATGAAATGGCGGCTGACCAGAACAGCCTGGTGGTCGACCTGACCTACAGCGAAAATGGCATCAGCTACATCAAGCGCTTCAGCTTCAAGCGTGGTCTCAACCCGCAGTGCTCGGCGCGCGAGCAAGAGCTGAAGAAACCTGGCTGCATCGATCCGTCCGCCTACCAGGTCGACGTGCGTTACCTGATCGACAACCAGAGTGACCAGGCCTGGAGCGGCAATCTGTTCGCCCAGCTCAAGCGCGACAACAGTGGTGATCCGTCCTCGACCACCGCCACTGGCACAGCCACCTATCTGGGCGCCGCGCTGTGGACCAGCGAAGAGCCCTATAAGAAGGTGTCGATGAAGGACATGGACAAGCAGTCCTTCAAGGAAACCGTGCAGGGCGGCTGGGTTGCCTGGCTGCAGCACTACTTCGTCACCGCCTGGGTGCCGAGCAAGGACAGCACCAACCTGGTACAGACCCGCAAGGACAGCCAGGGTAACTACATCGTTGGTTTCACCGGCCCGTCCTTGCAGATCGCTGCCGGCGCCCAGGGCGAAACCGGCGCAATTCTGTATGCCGGCCCCAAACTGCAGGAACATCTCGCCACCCTGTCTCCAGGCCTGGAGCTGACCGTTGACTACGGCTTCCTGTGGTTCCTCGCACAGCCGATCTTCTGGCTGCTGGAAGTGATCCATGGTCTGCTCGGTAACTGGGGTTGGTCGATCATCGTCCTGACCATCATCATCAAGCTGATTTTCTTCCCGCTGTCGGCTGCCAGCTATCGCTCGATGGCCCGTATGCGTGCCGTCTCGCCGAAACTGCAGGCGCTGAAGGAACAGTTCGGTGACGATCGCCAGAAGATGTCCCAGGCGATGATGGAGCTGTACAAGAAAGAGAAGATCAATCCGCTGGGCGGCTGCTTGCCGATTCTGGTGCAGATGCCAGTATTCCTCGCCCTGTACTGGGTGCTGCTGGAATCCGTCGAGATGCGTCAGGCGCCCTGGCTGCTGTGGATAACCGACCTGTCGATCAAGGATCCGTTCTTCATCCTGCCGATCATCATGGGCGCGACCATGTTCATTCAGCAGCAGCTCAACCCGACCCCGCCGGACCCCATGCAGGCCCGTGTACTGAAGCTGATGCCGATCATCTTCACCTTCTTCTTCCTGTGGTTCCCGGCTGGTCTGGTGCTGTACTGGGTGGTCAACAACATCCTGTCCATCGCCCAGCAGTGGTACATTACGCGCAAGATCGAAGCAGCAGCGAAAACGGCCAACGCCTGATTCGCCAAGGCTTCCAAGCATCAAGCAAACGCCCCATGATTGGGGCGTTTTGCTATCCGGCACAATGCCAACACCTTCACCTGTAGCGAGAAGCCCCATGAACCATGCCCGAGACACCATCGCCGCGGTCGCTACTGCCCAAGGTCGGGGCGGTGTGGGCATCGTGCGCATATCCGGGCCATTGGCGGGACATCTGGCACAGGCCATCTGCCGGCGCGAGTTGAAGCCGCGCTTCGCCCATCACGGCCCTTTCTTCGGTGAACACGGACTAACGCTGGACGAAGGCCTGGCCATCTACTTCCCCGGCCCCAACTCCTTCACAGGCGAAGACGTGCTGGAGTTGCAGGGCCATGGCGGCCCGGTGGTGCTCGACCTGCTGTTGCGCCGTTGCCTGGAGCTGGGTGCACGCCTGGCTCGGCCCGGTGAGTTCAGCGAGCGTGCATTTCTCAACGACAAGCTCGACCTGGCCCAGGCCGAGGCCATCGCCGACCTGATCGAGGCCAGCTCCGAACAGGCCGCACGCAATGCCCTGCGTTCGTTGCAAGGCGAGTTCTCCAAGCGTGTGCATGCTCTGACCGAATCGCTGATTGAGCTACGCATCTATGTGGAAGCCGCCATCGACTTCCCCGAGGAAGAAATCGACTTTCTCGCCGATGGCCACGTACTCAAGCAGCTCGATGGCGTACGTGCCAACTTATCCACAGTGCTACGTGAAGCGGGTCAGGGTGCCCTGCTGCGCGATGGCATGACCGTGGTTATCGCCGGCCGCCCCAATGCCGGCAAATCCAGCCTGCTCAATGCCCTGGCCGGGCGTGAAGCCGCCATCGTCACCGATATTGCCGGCACCACCCGTGACGTGCTGCGTGAACATATCCACATCGACGGCATGCCGCTGCACGTGGTCGACACCGCCGGCCTGCGCGACACCGACGACCAGGTCGAGCGTATCGGCGTGGAGCGTGCGCTCAAGGCCATCAGCGAGGCCGACCGCGTACTGCTGGTGGTGGACTCCACCGCCCCCGAAGCCGCCGATCCCTTTGCCCTGTGGCCGGAATTCCTCGAACAGCGCCCGGATCCGGCGCGGGTCACCCTGATCCGCAACAAGGCCGACCTGTCCGGCGAGGCAGTGACACTAGAAACCAGTTCCGATGGCCATGTCACCCTCAGCCTGTCGGCCAAGTCCGCCGAAGGCCTCGAGCTGCTGCGCGAGCACCTGAAAGCCTGCATGGGTTATCAACAGACCGCAGAAAGCGGCTTCAGCGCCCGCCGCCGCCATATTGAAGCGCTGCATCAGGCCGAGCAGTACCTCGAACACGGCCGCAACCAGCTCACCCTGATGGGCGCCGGCGAGCTGCTGGCCGAAGACCTGCGCATGGCGCAACAGGCACTGGGCGAGATCACCGGCGCCTTCAGCAGCGACGACCTGCTGGGGCGGATCTTCTCCAGCTTCTGCATCGGCAAGTAAACCTTCGCCAGCATGCCCTTGGCCACAGCGCGCCTGTAGGCGCGCATTCATCCGCGAAAAGGCATCGCTGGTCGTACCACCGATCCTTTTCCTCCTGCCTCCCCGGACGAACTGCAGGCCAGCCCCTGGCCGCATCACTCTGCACACCTTTTATCAACTTACGACGCATTAAGGGCTGACATTGCCCGGTTTTCAGTCGGAATCCGGCTGCGCTGATGAGTTATTCATAGCGAAATAAACCCTGTGGAAAACCGCCCCTGAACTCTGCCCATAACCCTATGACAAAGCTGGGCGTAACCACCCCTGTGGGTAAATGGCAATTCCATCCACAGTGGTTCAGCAGCTTTTTCAATGGAAGCGAGCAGGATCGACACAGGCTTATCATTCGCTATACACCGCTAACAGCAAGGGATACAGAAGGTTATCCACAGAAAGGGCTTGCTCTATACACAAACATAAAGAACAAGCTTTATAAAAATTCTCTCTTTCTATTCTTTATAAGCCTGAGCGTATTTCTCACGGGTCGGAGGGTGATCAGGTAAGGAGGTCGATGGGAAAGGCCCGTGCTATCCGGTTGGCTATTTTTTGTGCAGAAGGCTTCATTCAGCAGGCTGAAGTCCCTATACTTGCCGCCTTTCTTTCAGACCCCTTCTCAACAGGCACGAGGTGCGTGGTGGATTTCCCTTCCCGTTTTGACGTGATCGTGATCGGTGGCGGTCATGCCGGTACCGAAGCAGCCCTGGCTGCAGCACGCATGGGCGTGAAGACGCTGCTGCTCACCCACAATGTCGAGACCCTCGGCCAGATGAGCTGCAACCCGGCTATTGGCGGGATCGGCAAGAGCCACCTAGTCAAGGAAATCGATGCCCTCGGTGGCGCCATGGCCACGGCTACCGACAAGGGCGGCATCCAGTTCCGTATCCTCAACAGCCGCAAGGGCCCAGCCGTTCGCGCCACACGTGCGCAGGCCGACCGCGTGCTCTACAAAGCAGCTGTTCGCCAGATTCTGGAAAACCAGGCCAACCTGTGGATTTTTCAACAGGCAGCCGATGATCTGATTGTGGAAAACGCCCAGGTCAAAGGCGTGATCACCCAGATGGGCTTGCGGTTCCATGCGGATTCCGTGGTGTTGACCACAGGCACGTTCCTCGGTGGACTTATCCACATTGGTCTGCAAAATTACTCCGGTGGTCGTGCTGGCGACCCACCTTCCATCGCTCTGGCGCATCGCCTGCGTGAGCTGCCGCTGCGCGTAGGTCGGCTGAAGACCGGTACGCCGCCACGCATCGACGGCCGCTCCGTGGATTTCTCGGTGATGACCGAGCAGCCAGGCGATACGCCGACGCCGCTGATGTCATTCCTCGGCAAGCGCGAGCACCAGCCGCAGCAGATCAGCTGCTGGATCACTCATACCAACGCCCGCACCCACGAGATCATCGCCGCCAACCTCGACCGTTCGCCGATGTACTCCGGGGTGATCGAAGGCGTCGGCCCGCGCTACTGCCCATCGATCGAGGACAAGATCCACCGCTTCGCCGACAAGGACAGCCATCAGGTGTTCATCGAGCCGGAAGGCCTGACCACCCATGAGCTGTACCCCAACGGCATTTCCACGTCACTGCCGTTCGATGTGCAGCTGCAGATCGTACGTAGCATCCGTGGCATGGAGAACGCGCACATCGTCCGCCCAGGCTACGCCATCGAATACGATTACTTCGATCCGCGTGACCTGAAGTACAGCCTGGAGACCAAGGTCATCGCCGGCCTGTTCTTTGCCGGCCAGATCAACGGCACCACCGGCTATGAAGAAGCCGGGGCCCAAGGCCTGCTGGCCGGCTGCAACGCCGCGCTGCGCGCTCAGGGCAAGGAAGCCTGGTGCCCGCGTCGTGACGAAGCCTATATCGGCGTCCTGGTCGATGACCTGATTACCCTCGGTACTCAGGAGCCCTACCGTATGTTCACCTCGCGCGCCGAATACCGGTTGATCCTGCGTGAGGACAACGCCGACCTGCGCCTGACCGAGAAAGGCCGCGAGCTGGGTCTGGTCGATGACGAACGCTGGGCGGCCTTCGAAGCCAAGCGCGAAGGCATCGTTCAGGAAGAGCAGCGCCTGAAGAGCACCTGGGTGCGCCCGGGCACACCGCAGGGTGATGCCATTGCCGCGCGTTTCGGCACGCCGTTGGCCCATGAATACAACCTGCTCAACCTGCTGGCACGCCCAGAGATCGATTACCTCACCCTGGCGCAGCTCACCGATTCTCCGGCTGTGGATAACCAGGTGGCCGAACAGGTTGAGATCAAGACCAAGTACGCCGGTTACATCGACCGTCAGCAGGAAGAAATCGCCAAGCTGCGCGCCAGTGAGGACACCAAGCTGCCGGAAGACCTGGACTACGGCAGCATTTCCGGGCTGTCCAAGGAAATCCAGTTCAAGCTCGGCAATACCCGCCCCGCCACCCTTGGTCAGGCTGGGCGCATCCCCGGCGTTACCCCGGCAGCCATCTCGCTGTTGCTGATTCACCTGAAGAAGCGCAGTGCGGGTCAGAAACTGGAGCAGAGCGCCTGATGTCGGTAACTCAACGTCACGCCGAAGAACTGCTGCAGGGCGCCCGTGAACTGGGTATCGAGCTGAGCGCCCAACAGCAGGAACAACTGCTCGCCTACCTGGGTTTGCTGATCAAGTGGAACAAGGCCTACAACCTCACCGCCGTGCGCGACCCCGACGAGATGGTCTCGCGCCATCTGCTCGACAGCCTGTCGGTGGTGCCGTTCGTGGCCGAGCGCGGGGACAACTGGCTGGATGTCGGCAGTGGCGGCGGCATGCCCGGCGTGCCGCTGGCGATCATGTTCCCCGAGCGGCGCTTTACCCTGCTCGACTCCAACGGCAAGAAGACCCGCTTTCTCGTCCAGGTGAAGCTGGAGCTGAAACTCGCCAACCTCGAGGTTGTCCACAACCGGGTCGAAGCGTATCGACCGGAGCAGCCTTTTGACGGCATCAGCTCGCGGGCTTTCAGCAGCCTCGAAGACTTCAGCAACTGGACGCGCCACCTCGGCAACGCCGATACCCATTGGCTGGCGATGAAGGGCGTGCACCCGGATGACGAGCTGCAGGCGCTGCCGGCGGACTTCCGTCTCAGTGCCACCCATGTGCTGCGGGTTCCCGGTTGCCAAGGCCAGCGCCATCTGTTGATACTGCGTCGCTCGGTCTAAGGGGGAAGGAAGATGGCCAAGGTATTCGCGATCGCCAATCAGAAAGGCGGCGTGGGCAAAACCACGACGTGCATCAACCTGGCCGCTTCTCTGGTGGCGACCAAGCGCCGCGTGCTGCTGATCGACCTCGACCCGCAGGGCAACGCGACCATGGGCAGCGGCATCGACAAGCACGCCCTCGAGCACTCGATCTACGACGTGTTGATCGGTGAGTGCGACCTGAGCCAGGCCATGCAGTTTTCCGAGCACGGCGGCTACCAGTTGCTGCCGGCCAACCGCGACCTGACGGCTGCGGAAGTGGCACTGCTGGAAATGAAGATGAAGGAAAGCCGCCTGCGTTATGCCCTGGCGCCGATCCGCGAGAACTACGATTACATCCTCATCGACTGCCCGCCGTCGCTGAACATGCTGACCATCAACGCCCTGGTCGCCGCCGATGGCGTGATCATTCCCATGCAGTGCGAGTACTACGCGCTCGAGGGCTTGTCCGATCTGGTCAACAGCATCCAGCGCATCGCCCAACTGCTCAACCCCAAGCTGCAGATCGAAGGCCTGCTGCGTACCATGTACGACCCGCGCATCAGCCTGACCAACGACGTCACGGCTCAGCTCAAGCAGCACTTCGGCGACAAGCTGTATGACGCCGTGATTCCGCGCAACGTGCGCCTGGCCGAAGCACCGAGCTTCGGCATGCCGGCGCTGGTCTACGACAAACAATCCCGTGGGGCCATCGCCTACCTGGCTTTGGCCGGCGAGCTGGTGCGCCGTCAGCGCGCCGCCGCGAAAACCGCTACCGCTTAAGGAACATCCGCATGGCTGCGAAGAAACGAGGTCTGGGTCGAGGTCTGGACGCCCTGCTTGGCGGCAACTCCGTCAGCGCACTGCAGGAAGAAGCCGCCCAGGTCGACACCCGTGAGCTGCAATACGTGCCGCTGGAGTTGATCCAGCGCGGCAAGTACCAGCCGCGTCGCGACATGGACCAGACTGCGCTGGAAGAACTCGCCGCCTCCATCCGCGCCCAGGGCGTGATGCAACCCATCGTGCTGCGTCCCATCGGTAACGGCCGTTTCGAGATCGTTGCCGGTGAACGTCGTTGGCGGGCCAGCCAACTGGCTGGTCAGGACAAGATCCCGGCCATGGTCCGTGATCTGCCGGATGAAGCCGCCATTGCCATGGCGCTGATCGAGAACATCCAGCGCGAAGACCTCAACCCCATCGAGGAAGCCGTGGCCCTGCAGCGCCTGCAGCAGGAATTCGAGCTGACCCAGCAGCAGGTCGCTGATGCCGTCGGCAAATCCCGCGTCACCATCACCAACCTGCTGCGTCTGATTGCCCTGCCCGAAGAGATCAAGACCCTGCTCGCCCATGGCGATCTGGAGATGGGCCATGCCCGTGCGCTGCTCGGTTTGCCCCTGGAACAGCAGGTCGAAGCGGCGCGACACGTTGTCGCACGCGGCCTGACCGTTCGTCAGACCGAGGCGCTGGTGCGCCAGTGGCTGAGTGCCAAACCGGCCCCGGTCAAGGCCAAGGCCGATCCGGACATCAGTCGCCTGGAACAGAAGCTCGCAGAGCGTCTGGGCTCGCCGGTACAGATCAAGCACGGCAGCAAGGGCAAAGGACAACTGGTGATCCGCTACAGTTCACTCGACGAATTGCAGGGCGTACTGGCGCACATTCGTTGAAACAATTCAGCCTGTAGTCCTGGTCCACTGCTACTACAGCACGGTTGATCAGGCGTAGGCAGGCCCATATACTCGCCGCGCAATTTTGTCGGCTGTGAGCCGAGATTCGGCGGCTTTATGGGAGGGGTCGATGGGCATCCCGAGTAAGGCCCCGTTTCATCGTCAGCCTGGTTTTCCGATCCTGATTTTTCAGGCCATCGTGACGGCTGCAATTGCAGTGGTTTTTGCCATCAGTGGCGGATGGGTCGCGGCCTATTCGGCATTGTTGGGTGGGCTGATCGCCCTGTTGGCCAACGCGTATTTTGCATTCAAGGCCTTTCGTTATTTTGGCGCGCGTTCGGCCCGAGCCATCGTCCAGTCGATCTGGGCCGGGGCCATGGGTAAATGGATTATCACGGCAGTGCTGTTTGCACTGGCGTTCGTAGGGGTTGAACCACTTGCACCGATGCAGCTGTTCATCGGTTATCTGCTGGCCCTGTTGGCAGCAGCCTGTGCACCCCTGCTCATGAAAGTTTTCTGAAGCATTGGACCGTTTGAGGCGTTTATGGCTGATACCCCAGCAGAATATATCCAGCATCACCTGCAGAACCTGGTCTACGGCGCTCATCCGGACAAGGGCTGGATCATTGCCCAGACCCCGGAAGAAGTGAAAGCCATGGGCTTCTGGGCTGTCAATGTGGACACCCTGGGCTGGTCCCTGTTCATGGGCCTGATCTTCGTCACCCTGTTCCGCATGGCGGCCAAGCGCGCGGTGACCGGTGTGCCGGCCGGCCTGCAGAACATGGCCGAGATGTGCATCGAATTCGTCGAGGGCATGGTCAAGGACACCTTCCACGGCAAGAACCCGCTGGTTGCGCCGCTGGCCCTGACCATCTTCGTCTGGGTGTTCCTGATGAACAGCCTGAAGTGGATTCCGGTCGACTACATTCCCGGTCTGGCTTCGCTGTTGGGCCTGCCGTACTTCAAGATCGTTCCCACCGCTGACCCCAACGGTACCTTCGGTATCTCCCTGGGCGTGTTCCTGCTGATCATTTTCTACAGCATCAAGGTCAAGGGCATCGGTGGCTTCACCAAGGAACTGTCGTTCACCCCGTTCAATCACTGGGCGCTAATTCCTTTCAACCTGTTCCTCGAGATCCTCGGCCTGCTGACCAAGCCGCTGAGTCTTGCCCTGCGTCTGTTCGGCAACATGTATGCCGGTGAGGTGGTGTTCATCCTCATCGCCCTGCTGCCGTTCTACGTGCAGTGGACCCTGAATGTGCCGTGGGCGATCTTCCACATCCTGGTGATCCCGCTGCAGGCCTTCATCTTCATGGTACTGAGTATCGTCTACCTGAGCGCAGCCCACGAAGACCACCACTGACGGACAGTGACCGTAAACCCAACGCAACCTTGAACCTCAACTTAACCCCTTGAAACTTTAGGAGTAACCATGGAACTCGTCATCATCGCTGCCGCCATCATCATCGGTCTGGGCGCTCTGGCCACCGGTATCGGCTTCGCCCTGCTGGGCGGCAAGCTGCTGGAGTCCACCGCTCGTCAGCCGGAACTGGCTCCGCAGCTGCAGACCAAGACCTTCATCATGGCCGGTCTGCTCGATGCCGTGCCGATGATTGGCGTCGGTATCGCGATGTACCTGATCTTCGTTGTTGCACCTGGTATGGCTGGTTAATCTGCTGATTTCGCCGAACGGCAGGGCGCGCGCCCTGCCGGTTCCGGCGTGAACACCCAGGAAACAACGAAATAGCATGAGGTAGATCAGTGAACATTAATCTGACGCTGTTCGGTCAAACGATTGCCTTCGCTATTTTCGTCTGGTTCTGTATGAAGTTCGTGTGGCCGCCGCTGACGCAGGCCATGCAGGAACGCCAGAAGAAAATTGCCGAAGGTCTGGATGCCGCCGGCCGTGCCCAGCGCGACCTGCAACTCGCCCAGGAAAAAGCTGCCCAGACGCTCCGCGAAACCAAAGAGCAAGCTGCCGAGATTCTCGACCGGGCGAACAAGACCGCCAACGCAATCGTCGAAGAAGCCAAGGCTCAGGCCCGCTCCGAAGGTGAAAAGCTGATCGCTGGCGCCAAAGCCGAAATCGATCTGGAAGTGAACCGTGCCAAGGATCAACTGCGTTCGCAGGTAGCAGCTCTGGCTGTCACCGGCGCCGAGCAGATCCTGCAGTCCTCCGTGGACGGCGCTGCGCACAACGATCTGGTCGCAAAACTGGCCTCTCAACTCTAAGCGAGGCTCGCGATGATCAATACCAACACGCTCGCTCGGCCCTACGCGAAAGCCGCGTTTGAGTTTGCCAGTGCTGCACAGCAGGCCGATGCCTGGCTGAACATGCTGTCGTTGTCGGCAGCTGCCGTTCAGACGCCGGCCGTGGCTCAGCAGTTGGTCAACCCGGCGTTGACCGATGAGCAGAAAGTCAATGTACTGGCGCAGCTCTGTGCCGGTCACATCGACGCTTCGTTCAGCAACTTCCTGCGTTCGCTGGGCAGCAACGACCGACTGTCGCTGTTGCCGGTGGTACGCGAACAATTCGCCGTGCTGAAGGCTGAAGCCGAACGCGCCCTCGATGTCGAGGTCGAGTCGGCTTTCGAGCTTAATGCCGAACAATTGCAAACTCTGGCTGCCGCCCTTTCCAAGCGGCTCGATCGCACCGTCCAGCCCAAGCCCGTGGTCAATCCCGCCCTGATCGGCGGCGTTGTCATTCGTGCAGGTGACCTGGTCATCGACGGTTCGGTCCGCGGCAAGCTGAACAAGCTGGCCGAAGCGTTGAAATCCTGATTTGAGGGAACTGGCATGCAGCAACTGAATCCTTCCGAAATTAGCGAAATCATCAAGCAGCGCATTGAGTCGCTTGATGTAACCGCTCAAGCCCGTAATGAAGGCACCATCGTCAGCGTTTCCGACGGTATCGTGCGCATTTACGGCCTCGCCGACGTCATGTACGGCGAGATGATCGAATTCCCTGGTGGCGTCTACGGTATGGCCCTGAACCTGGAGCAAGACTCCGTGGGTGCCGTGGTACTGGGCAGCTACCTGACCCTCGCCGAAGGCATGAGCGCCAAGTGCACCGGCCGCATCTTGGAAGTCCCGGTTGGTCCGGAACTGCTGGGTCGCGTGGTCGACGCACTGGGTAACCCGATCGATGGCAAAGGCCCGATCAACGCCGCCGCTAGCGACGCCGTTGAAAAGGTTGCGCCGGGCGTGATCTGGCGTAAGTCGGTCGACCAGCCGGTGCAGACCGGTTACAAGTCGGTCGATGCCATGATCCCGGTAGGCCGTGGCCAGCGCGAGCTGATCATCGGTGACCGTCAGATCGGTAAGACTGCTCTGGCCGTCGACGCCATCATCAACCAGAAAGACAGCGGCATCCGCTGCGTTTACGTGGCCATTGGTCAGAAGCAATCGACCATCGCCAACGTGGTACGCAAGCTGGAAGAAGCTGGCGCCCTGGCCAACACCATCGTGGTTGCAGCCTCGGCTTCCGAATCCGCTGCCCTGCAGTTCCTGGCGCCGTACGCCGGCTGCACCATGGGTGAATACTTCCGTGACCGCGGTGAAGATGCCCTGATCGTGTATGACGACCTGTCCAAGCAGGCCGTGGCCTACCGTCAGATCTCCCTGCTGCTGCGCCGTCCGCCAGGCCGTGAAGCCTACCCGGGCGACGTGTTCTATCTCCACAGCCGTCTGCTGGAGCGCGCTTCCCGCGTTTCCGAAGAGTATGTCGAGAAGTTCACCAATGGCGCCGTGAAGGGCAAGACTGGCTCGCTGACCGCTCTGCCGATCATCGAAACCCAGGCCGGTGACGTTTCCGCGTTCGTTCCGACCAACGTGATTTCCATCACCGACGGTCAGATCTTCCTGGAATCGGCCATGTTCAACTCGGGTATCCGTCCGGCCGTCAACGCCGGTATCTCGGTATCCCGCGTCGGTGGCGCGGCTCAGACCAAGATCATCAAGAAGCTCTCCGGTGGTATCCGTACCGCTCTGGCTCAGTACCGTGAACTGGCAGCATTCGCCCAGTTCGCTTCTGACCTGGACGAAGCCACCCGCAAGCAGCTCGAGCACGGTCAGCGCGTAACCGAGCTGATGAAGCAGAAGCAGTATGCGCCGATGTCCATTGCCGAAATGTCGGTGTCCCTGTACGCAGCCGAGCGTGGCTTCCTGCAGGATGTCGAAGTCGCCAAGATCATCAGCTTCGAGCAGGCCCTGATCGCCTTCTTCAAGCGTGATCACGCCGACCTGATGGCGAAGATCAACGAGAAAGGTGACTTCAACGACGAGATCGACGCTGGCCTGAAAGCCGGTATCGAGAAGTTCAAGGCCACCCAAACCTGGTAACCGCAGCGGGGGCTTCGGCCCCCGCCTGCTTGAACCAAAAGGTGTGAAATGGCAGGCGCAAAAGAGATTCGCAGCAAGATTGCGAGCATCAAAAGCACGCAAAAGATCACCAGCGCCATGGAAAAAGTGGCGGTCAGCAAAATGCGCAAGGCTCAACAGCGCATGGCTGCCGGTCGCCCTTACGCCGAGCGTATTCGTCAGGTGATTGGTCACCTGGCCAAGGCGAACCCGGAATACCGCCACTCGTTTATGGTGGAGCGTGATGTAAAGCGCGTCGGTTATATCGTGGTGACCTCGGATCGTGGTCTGTGCGGTGGCTTGAACATCAACCTGTTCAAGGCGTTGTTGAAAAGCCTGAAGGAATGGCGCGACCATAAGGTCGAGGCCGATTTCTGCGTGGTGGGCACCAAGGGCGCGAGCTTCTTCCGCAGCAACGGGGGCAACGTGGTTGCCGCCATCAGCAAGCTGGGTGAAGAGCCGTCCATCAACGACCTGATCGGTAGCGTCAAGGTCGTGCTGGATGCCTACGCCGAGGGCCGTATCGACCGCCTGTATCTGGTGTCGAACAAGTTCGTCAACACCATGACGCAGAAGCCGGAAGTGCAGCAGTTGCTGCCGCTGGCCGCCAGCGATGCGCAGGGTGTACAGAAAGGTCTGTGGGACTACGTGTACGAGCCGGACGCCCAGCAACTGCTGGATGCCCTGTTGGTACGCTACATCGAGTCGCAGGTCTATCAGTCCGTGGTCGAGAACAGCGCGTGCGAACAGGCTGCGCGGATGATCGCGATGAAGAACGCAACCGACAACGCCGGTGATCTCATCAAAGACCTGCAGCTGGTTTACAACAAGGCGCGTCAGGCAGCGATCACCCAGGAAATTTCGGAAATCGTCGGCGGCGCTGCCGCGGTTTAAGAACGGTTCAACTGTTAGAACGGTTGAAAAAGTCAGAGGAACCAAAGATGAGTAGCGGACGTATCGTTCAAATCATCGGCGCCGTTATCGACGTGGAATTCCCGCGCGATCAGGTACCGAACGTATACGAAGCCCTGAAGGTACAGGGCGCTGAAACCACCCTGGAAGTCCAGCAGCAGCTGGGCGACGGCGTGGTACGTACCATTGCCATGGGTTCGACCGAAGGCCTCAAGCGTGGCCTGGACGTCAACAGCACTGGCAAGGCCATCTCCGTACCGGTCGGTAAAGCGACCCTGGGCCGGATCATGGACGTGCTGGGCAACCCGATCGACGAAGCCGGCCCCATCGGTGAAGAAGAGCAGTGGGAAATCCACCGCCCGGCACCGAGCTATGCCGAGCAAGCCGGCGGCAACGACCTGCTGGAAACCGGTATCAAGGTAATCGACCTGGTCTGCCCGTTCGCCAAAGGCGGTAAGGTCGGCCTGTTCGGTGGTGCCGGTGTGGGCAAGACCGTAAACATGATGGAGCTGATCCGTAACATCGCCATCGAGCACAGCGGTTATTCCGTGTTCGCCGGTGTGGGTGAGCGTACTCGTGAGGGTAACGACTTCTACCACGAGATGAAGGACTCCAACGTTCTCGACAAGGTAGCCCTGGTCTACGGTCAGATGAACGAGCCACCAGGCAACCGTCTGCGCGTCGCGCTGACCGGCCTGACCATGGCCGAGAAGTTCCGTGACGAAGGTCGTGACGTTCTGTTGTTCGTCGACAACATCTACCGTTACACCCTCGCCGGTACCGAAGTATCCGCACTGCTCGGCCGTATGCCGTCGGCAGTAGGTTACCAGCCGACCCTGGCCGAAGAGATGGGCGTTCTGCAGGAGCGTATTACCTCCACCAAGAAAGGCTCCATTACCTCGATCCAGGCCGTCTACGTACCTGCGGACGACCTGACCGACCCGAGCCCGGCGACCACCTTCGCCCACTTGGACGCCACTGTCGTACTGAGCCGTGACATCGCTTCCCTGGGTATCTACCCGGCCGTTGACCCGCTGGACTCCACCAGCCGTCAGCTGGACCCGAACGTGATCGGCCAGGAGCACTACGAGACCGCTCGTGGCGTTCAGTATGTTCTGCAGCGCTACAAGGAGCTGAAGGACATCATCGCGATCCTGGGTATGGACGAACTGTCCGAAGACGACAAGCTGCTGGTAGCGCGCGCTCGTAAGATCCAGCGCTTCCTGTCCCAGCCGTTCTTCGTGGCTGAAGTCTTCACCGGTGCCCCGGGCAAGTACGTGTCCCTGAAGGACACCATTGCCGGCTTCAGCGGCATTCTCAAAGGCGACTACGACCACCTGCCGGAACAAGCGTTCTACATGGTAGGCGGCATCGACGAAGCCATCGAGAAAGCCAAGAAACTGTAAGTAACGGGTGCGCCCTCCAGAGGGCGTCCGGGCCGGATAGGGCAGTAGCCCAATCCGGCCTCTCAACCGAGGCATTGTTATGGCTATGTCAGTCCACTGCGATATCGTCAGTGCGGAAGAAGAGCTGTTCTCGGGGCTGGTGGAAATGGTCATCGCCCACGGTCACCTCGGTGACCTGGGTATCCTGCCGGGCCACACCCCGCTGCTGACCGATCTCAAGCCGGGTCCGGTGCGAGTGATCAAGCAGGGTGGCACCGAGGAGGTGTTCTACATCTCCGGTGGCTTCCTGGAAGTTCAGCCGAGCATGGTGAAGGTTCTTGCCGACACCGCTGTTCGTGCCGGCGACCTGGATGAAGCCGCCGCCATCGAGGCGCGCAAGGCGGCCGAGAAGGCGCTGAGCGAAAAGGGCACCGAGTTCGACTATGGCAGTGCGGCAGCACGCCTGGCCGAGGCTGCTGCCCAGCTGCGCACCATCGAAGAGATGCGCAAGAAGTTTGGCGGCCGTAGCCGCTGATCGCGTATCGCGGTATCACGCAAAGGGGCGACTTAGGTCGCCCCTTTGCGTTTCTGGCAAAATAGCGTTCTTTTCGCGCGGCCCTTTCTCGCCGCGGTCCAATCTTGCCCCGCAAGGAGCCTTCTATGAGTCTGGATATCGTCATTCTTGCCGCTGGCCAGGGCACGCGCATGCGTTCGGCGCTGCCCAAGGTGCTGCACCCGGTCGCCGACAAGCCCATGCTGGGGCATGTCATCGACACCGCGCGGCGCCTGCAGCCGAGCAGCATCCAGGTGGTGATCGGCCACGGCGCCGACACCGTGCGCGAGCGCCTGGCCGCCGACGACCTGAATTTCGTCATCCAGGCCGAGCAGCTGGGCACCGGCCATGCCGTGGCCCAGGCCCTGCCGCAACTCGGCGCCGATACCGTGCTGGTGCTCTACGGCGACGTACCGCTGATCGAGACCGCGACTCTCGAGCGTCTGCTGGCACTGGTCAGCGACAACCAGCTGGGCCTGCTCACCGTCGAGCTGGCCGACCCGACCGGCTACGGTCGCATCGTGCGCGACGCCGCTGGCGTGGTGCAGGCCATCGTCGAGCACAAGGACGCCAGCGAAGCGCAGCGGCAGATCCGCGAGGGCAATACCGGCATCCTCGCGGTGCCCGGCAAGCGTCTGGCCGACTGGCTGGGGCGTCTGTCCAACAGCAACGCCCAGGGCGAGTACTACCTGACCGATGTGATCGCCATGGCCGTGGCCGACGGCCTGACTGTGGCCACCGAGCGTGCCGCCGACGAGATGGAAGTGCTGGGCGCCAACGACCGCATCCAGCTTGCTCAGCTCGAATGCCACTACCAGCACCGCATCGCCCGCCGCCTGATGGCTCAGGGCGTCACCCTGCGCGATCCGCATCGCCTCGATGTGCGCGGTGAGGTGAGCGTCGGCCGCGACGTGACCATCGACATCAACGTGATCCTCGAAGGCAAGGTGGTGATCGAAGACGATGTGCAGATCGGTCCGAACTGCGTGATCAAGGACTCGGTGCTGCGCAAGGGCGCCATCGTCAAGGCCAACAGCCACCTGGACGGCGCCGAGATGGGCGAGGGCGCCGACTGTGGCCCGTTTGCGCGCCTGCGCCCCGGCACCAAACTGGGCGCCAAGGCCCATGTGGGTAACTTCGTCGAACTGAAGAATGCCGTGCTGGGCGAAGGCGCCAAGGCCGGTCACCTGAGCTACCTGGGCGATGCCGAAATCGGCGCGCGCACCAATATCGGTGCCGGCACCATCACCTGCAACTACGACGGTGCCAACAAGTTCCGCACCGTCATGGGCGAGGACGTCTTCATCGGCTCCAACAGCGCGCTGGTAGCACCGGTAACGCTGGGCGACCGCGCCACCACGGGCGCCGGTTCGGTGGTGACCAGCGACGTGCCCGCGGACACGCTGGCAGTCGGCCGGGCCAAGCAGCGCAATATCGAGGGCTGGAAGCGGCCGACCAAGAAGTGAGTGCGGGAGATCAGGCCTGTGGATAACCTGCCGGAGGCAGTCCTGTATGTTCGGTGTGACGGATTACGCCGCCTTCGTGGTGGCTTTCATCATCCTGCTGGCCATTCCCGGGCCGGGTAACCTGGCGCTGATCCTGTCCACCGGCAAGGGCGGGATTCGCGGTGGGCTGGCCTCGACCTTCGGCATCATCTTCGGCGACCAGGTGCTGCTGTGGCTGGCCGTGGCCGGGGTCGCCGCGCTGCTCAAGGCCTATCCGGCAGCCTTCCATGTGGTGCAATGGCTCGGTGCGGCCTACCTGATCTACCTTGGCCTGCGCATGATCCTGGCCAAGCCAGGCGCGGCGCCGACGCTGGATATCAAGCCGCGCCAATACCTGTGGCAAACCCTGGTAATCACCGTCTTCAACCCCAAGGCCATCGTCTTCTACATGGCCTTCTTTCCGCTGTTCATCGACCCGCAGCGCCATCAAGGGCTGATTACTTTCGGTTTCATGGCCGTGACCATCATGGCGCTGACTTTCCTCTACGGCCTGCTGATCGTACTGCTGACGCACTTTCTCGCCGAGCGCATGCGCGCCAACCCGCGTATCGCCCGTGGTCTCGAGAAGCTGGCGGGGCTGTGCCTGGTCGGCTTCGGGGTCAAACTGACATTGAACTGATCGACGGACGCTTGCGGGCTTTTCGATCATATGTTTTGATTCGCGCCATTATCTTTCGAATCGAAACTTAAGCATGTCGAAGCGCAACACGCCGCAACGTCGTCACACCATCCTCGCCTTGCTCGCCGAGCAGGGCGAAGTGAGCGTGGACGCCCTGGCCCAGCACTTCGCCACCAGCGAAGTGACCATTCGCAAGGACCTCGCCGCTCTTGAAAAGAACGGCCTGCTGCTGCGTCGCTACGGCGGCGCGGTGCCGGTGCCGCAGGAGCTGATCAGCGAGCCGACGCAGCCCATTTCTCCCTACAAGCAGGCGATTGCCCGTGCCGGCGTGGCGCGCATCCGCGAACACGCACGCATCATCATCGACAGCGGCACCACCACGGCGGCGATGATCCCGCAGCTTGGCTACAAGCCCGGGCTGGTGGTGATGACCAACTCGCTCAATGTGGCCAACGCCCTGCGCGAACTCGAACACGAGCCGGTGCTGCTGATGACCGGCGGTACCTGGGATCCGCACTCGGAATCCTTCCAGGGCCAGGTGGCCGAACAGGTGCTGCGCTCCTACGACTTCGACCAGCTGTTCATCGGCGCCGATGGCATCGACCTGGAGCGTGGTACCACCACCTTCAACGAGCTGCTCGGTCTGTCGCGGGTGATGGCCGAGGTGGCCCGTGAAGTCATCGTCATGGTCGAGAGCGACAAGATCGGCCGGCGCATTCCCAATCTGGAACTGCCCTGGAGCAGCCTCCATACCCTGATAACCGACGAGCGCCTGGATGCCCAGGCTGCCGAACAGATACGCGCGCGCGGCATTCAGCTGATCCTCGTGCCGCTGGAAAACTAAGGAGAGCCCCATGTGTGGAATCGTAGGCGCCATCGCCGAGCGCAATATCACCCCGGTCCTGGTCGAAGGCCTCAAGCGTCTGGAATATCGCGGCTATGACAGCGCCGGTGTGGCGCTTCTGACCGAGCAGGGCGCACTGGATCGCCGCCGCCGCGTCGGCAAGGTCAGCGAACTGCAGGCCGCGCTGCAAGCCGAGCCGCTGGCGGGGCGTCTGGGCATTGCCCACACCCGTTGGGCCACACACGGTGCGCCCAGCGAGCGCAACGCTCACCCGCATTTCTCCGGGCAGGAGCTGGCGGTGGTGCACAACGGCATCATCGAGAACCATGAAGAGCTGCGCGAGCGCCTCAAGGGCCTGGGCTACGTCTTCACCTCCGATACCGACACCGAAACCATCGTCCACCTGCTCGAGCACAAGCTGCAGCAGCTTGGCGACCTCAGCGCTGCGCTCAAGGCCGCCATCCCGGAACTGCATGGCGCCTACGGCCTGGCGGTGATCAGCGCCAAGCAACCGGACCGCCTGCTCGCCGCGCGCAGTGGCAGCCCGCTGGTGATCGGTCTGGGTCTGGGCGAAAACTTCCTCGCTTCCGACCAGTTGGCCCTGCGCCAGGTCACCGACCGGTTCATGTACCTGGAAGAAGGCGATATCGCCGAGATCCGTCGTGACGGTGTGCAGATCTGGGACGCCGCCGGCAATCCGGTGCAGCGTGAAGCCGTGCAGTACCACGAAGGTGCCGAGGCAGCGGACAAGGGCGAGTACCGCCACTTCATGCTCAAGGAGATCCATGAGCAGCCCAAGGTGGTGCAACGCACCCTGGAAGGCCGCCTGGGCAGCGATCACGTGCTGGTGCAGGCCTTTGGCCCGCAGGCCGCCGAGCTGTTCGCCAAGGTCAAGAATGTGCAGATAGTCGCCTGTGGCACCAGTTACCACGCCGGTATGGTCGCCCGTTACTGGCTGGAAGAACTGGCCGGGATTCCCTGCCAGATCGAAGTGGCCAGCGAGTTTCGCTACCGCAAGGTGGTGGTGCAGCCGGACACCCTGTTTGTCAGCATTTCCCAGTCCGGGGAAACTGCCGATACCCTGGCCGCGCTGCGCAACGCCAAGGAGCATGAAGCGGGCAAGGGCGGTTACCTGGCCAGCCTGGTGATCTGCAACGTCGGCACCAGCTCCCTGGTGCGCGAATCCGACCTGTGCCTGCTGACCCAGGCCGGCCCGGAAATCGGCGTAGCTTCGACCAAGGCCTTTACCACCCAATTGGTCGGCCTGATGCTGCTGACCCTGGCCTTGGGTCAGGTGCACGGCAGCCTGGACAAGGCCCTGGAAGCCGAGCTGGTGGAAGAGCTACGGCGCCTGCCAACCCGCCTGGGCGAAGCCCTGGCCATGGACAAGACGGTGGAGAAAATCTCCGAACTGTTTTCCGAGAAGCACCACAGCCTGTTCCTCGGTCGCGGTGCCCAGTACCCGGTGGCCATGGAAGGGGCGCTCAAACTCAAGGAAATCTCCTATATCCACGCCGAGGCCTACCCGGCCGGCGAGCTCAAGCACGGGCCATTGGCCCTGGTCGACAGCGATATGCCGGTGGTCACAGTAGCGCCGAACAACGAATTGCTGGAGAAGCTCAAGTCCAACCTGCAGGAAGTGCGCGCCCGTGGTGGTGAGCTGATCGTCTTTGCGGACCAGCAGGCCGGTATGCGCAACGGCGAGGGCACCCATGTGGTGAACATGCCGCATATTCACGACCTGCTGGCGCCGATCCTCTACACCATCCCGCTGCAGCTGCTGTCCTATTATGTTGCCGTGCTCAAGGGCACCGACGTCGACCAGCCGCGCAATCTGGCAAAAAGCGTTACGGTGGAGTGAGGGGGCGCTTGTGAAACGTGAAGATGGTTTTAGACAATAAAAACTGTCGCTAAACAATAAAAACTGTCGCAGAAGGTGGGGGGCCGACCGGGCTCACCACCTGTTACGAACATCTGCACCCTAGCATCGCTCGTTGGTCAGTCCGTCAATCCCATCTGCAGGATAGCCATGCTTTTGCGTATCCAAAGCGATGAGTCTCTGCGCTCATTTATCGCGCGAAACATATTTCTGAATTGGCATGATCCCGAGATAAAGGCTCTTGATCGCCTAACAAAATTTGCTGTCTGTTCTAATGATGTAAAAGTAATAGCTGCGGCTATGGGGTGGTTTGGTTGTTATGGCTTCAACCGTCTTCTTCACCACCACACCTTCTACCCGAGGTATTCAATTTTTAAAAGCAGCCAAGATATTTCTTATTCACACACAGAATATCGCTTCCAATACCATCATTTCGAGTCGGATCGTGTTTCCGCAGCCTTTTGCCCGGAGTGTGTGAAAGAGGATTTGAACGTCCTCGGTTTTTCATATTGGCGAAGAGCACCCCGCCCAGACATCAAGGTTTGCGCCAAACATAATGTTCATCTAGTGAGCAACTGCCCATTCTGCGGCAGGACCTTTGCCTATAAGGGCCATGGTTTGGAGGTAATGTGGAAGGGCTGCGCTGGCCGTCATCTTAGTGAGATACTATCTGTCAAGAATGAAGACTCCTTAGAGCTAAAAAAGGCAAAATTTTTTAAGGACGTTTTTGATTTCGGTTTTGTTATTCCTATCGAGTCCGCCTTATTAGCAGTGAATGATAAATTCTTGTGTTTAATTTCTTCTTACGGCGAGGTTGGTAAAGGAGTAGCAGAGGAGTTAAGATCTAAGGTAAGGCACGTACTTAAGGTTATAGAGGCACATGCCGCTGAGAACAATGCAATGTTTCTTAGTGAATATTCAGGCTTGGCTTTGGACTCAGTTTTATTTCTTTACGAGAGTTTTAATCATTTTCTGGAGGATGTGAAGCGTTATAGGTATGAGCCTCGCCCGGTATCCTCCCTTTGGTCTACTTATCGGGCTTGGGGTAGCGAGTCCGCTCAATATGTTGAAGAGGATTATGTTCATGGCGTAGGTCACTGGTTGTGCCCGTACCCATCTCCTCTCTCTCAACTTAGCCATAGTAACGACAGATATGATCGCCCGACGCTGTACCCGTGTTGCAATTTTCCATCGCCTCGCCGGAAGGGGCATCAGCTGAGTCCAAGGAGAGTTGGCCCTCCTTTACCAGCGGTTCCGGTGCTGGCCAATCACAAAGATAGCAGCTCAGGAACTTAACCGTTAGCCAGGATCTGGGCGCAGCCAGAGAATCATGAAGCAGTTCGAAAATGTCGTTGCGCAGTTGAATAAATGACGCGTCTCGCATCGGCGCAGATAGGTCGCTTTTCCTTGAACTGGAAGATAGAGATTGTTGGCGAATGACGATTAGTTGGAGTCTCCTCAAAGCGGCGTACACGCCACCCACGTGCTGTAGCCGCTGACGATACTGCGTGTGGCTATTTGTGTGTGTTCAAGGCAGTCCCTAATGCTTCGTGCATCCATATCGGCAATCTGCAGTTCATTAATGTAACCAGTTCGTCAGCACTAAGCGCTCTTTTTATTTTTTCGACGTGATCCGGCTTAGACCCTCCTTTTCCTAAATACAGCAAAGCGCTGATAGCCATGCCAACACGAGTTCCAGGGTGCTGCAAAGTCATTGGTGCGGCATGCACGAGTCTGACTTCGGCATTCCCGACAAACAGAGATCTGCTGGGGCCGCTAGTGTAATAAATTGGGATGAGTGGCATTTGAGTGCTGAGTCCGAATCCTCTGATGGCATTAGCGCCATGGATCTGCAGCGTCCAACTGTTCTGCTTGGCAAGCAGTTTTACCAAGTCCAAAACCGAGGGACGAACCCAGCCGGTGTACGGGCTTCGCTTTGGCCGCATGTAGATGCCGGGATAAACGCGCTCGAGCTCGCCTACGCTTACGAGCCGGGCGCAAGCCTTTGAAATAGCGTTTTTCGTTCCCAAGGCTGCAAAGCGCCTGGTGCTGAAGACCCGCCCTTTGGGCATGCGCCGGACCTGCTGTGCCACGCGATATGAGACCGGAAGTTTAGAATCCATGTGGCGAATCACTATTTCGGTGGCTCCAATGACGAGCTCAGCAAGGTCTGATGCCAGGCAATCACACGTCTTCGAAATTCGTCGTCAGGGGTGTCGCTTTCCAAACATTCCTCTAGCCGCCCCAACGAAAATATCTGATCGGCAGATGGATAGTGCCTGAGAAGACTCTTCGCATAGCTCCGGATATCCTGAGGCAGTTCGGGGCTACGAGTTAGCTCTCTCAGAAATTCTTCAGTTTTGATGATGGCACGGGTTCTTTCATGGGGAAGGGTCAATTAAGCGATCTCCAAATGACAGTTTTCACCTGAAATACCTGACTAACCTGCATGCTTCAAGACATCTACTCCAGTGATGCTCCTATCAGTAAAAGATTAATGCAGCTTGGAAGGCTGGTGGCAGTTCTTTACTTTTTGTAATAGCGCACGTGTGCGCGGGTATTGATTGCGAGATTTTAGACAGATAGATAGCTCGGGTGCTAGCGTATAAATATCCTTGTTGCTAACTTTACTACTTCTAATAGAGCAAGGGTCTTCATTAAGTTTCGTTATAAGAAGAGCTTCTAGTGCCTCGTCCCTTAAGGCCCAGTCAACTTTTGAGTTGTTTCCAGTTCTCCCGGTTGGAAGTCTCTCTGTTTCTTTTAGTAACCAAGACTTATCATTGCGATAAAGCCATGCGTAGAGCTTGGGGTTTTCGGAGCGTACGAGTTTAGCGCTAGAGTTAGGGTGTTTTTTGATCAAGGATTTCCATTCTGACCTATTTTTTAATAGGGTTTTGTTGTGTGTGGATTCTGTCCAAGCTTTTTTAACTAACGCCTCAGATCTGAGAAGTTTATTAACTGTTGATATGGTCAGTTTGAATTCTGAGCAAATAAGTTTTTTTGGAGTACCTTTGCGAAGCCGTCTCAATATTTCAGATCGGGTATGAGGTTTGAGGACTTTCGGTTTAAGTTTTTGCGGTAATGTCTCCGTAGACTCCGCAGATCCTTCAAATTGTAAGTATTGACCTACCCTCCCGAATTGAACAGATTGTTTTTCTGCTTTTTCTGCTTTTTCTGCTTTTTCTGCTTTTTCTGCTTTTTCTGCTTTTTCTGCTTTTTCTGCTTTTTCTGCTTTTTCTGCTTTCGCACGGTCGTAGGCATCAATGAAATCGCGGACTTGTCCGAACAGCCAATTGATCATCACGAGGTGCTTGAGCGGATGACTGTGGCCGCGAGGATTCCTGACAAGATGCTCTATGTAGGTACGAGCCTTTTGCGCAGTATGAGGTAGCGACGTAAGAGAGTGGTAAGGCTGAAGCAATGCAGCATATTTGGCCAGTGATGGCGCTGCCTTCTGTGAAATTGAATTTAGAAAGTCCATTTCTTGAAGAGTGTTGCGATAGACCGAGCTTACAATAAATGGGTCAAAGGATCTGACATTTCCAAGAGCAGCCAAATCAAGAACGGAATTTGATAACTGTAGAAGAGCATGTTGGGTAATGGAATTGAAACCTGCAAAGTCCCATGATGTCAGATCGCCTTTGTCTGGCAAAGTCCAACGAAAGCGCCCAGACCATTGCCTATTATGGATGCTTTCCTGAAGCATCTGCTTATGTATAGGGCAGATGCTTACGCCTGGATATTGATGGCAAAGATGCCAGTAAGAAGTTCCGTGGTTATTAATGTCAGCATCAATACAGGCGTGACATGCTTTTAAAGGATGTTCTGCGCCAAAGCGCCCTGTTACCAGGCCAAGCTTGTATTTAATTGATCCAAGCTGCAATCCCTTCATTATATTTAGGGCTGCCTGGATGTGTTCCTGTGACTGGAACGGACGAAAAAAGGGGAAGATGGTTCTTCGAGAGATAATCACGTCTGGATCACCTAGCACCGCCCGCATCGGGTGTCGGAGCGCGTCCAAACTGTGCGGAAAATCATGAGGTAGTGAATTACCCTCTGACTGGAATAATCCACGAAACGTAGTCATCGCGTCAGGGCTGCCCCAAATCACATGATGACGACTACAAACGCTAAAAAATGTCTCATCCTCCAGCCAATTTAAGGCGACAGTTGGCTGCCAATGTACAGAGCCTTGATCATAGATTCGCATAAGCCGCTCACCTTTCCAAAGCAATGAGGATAGTAGTACGTCTATGCTCTTGAGATAACTTGAGGAGATAAGAAAATTTAGTGTCACTATTTTTTGTTATAAAGTCTACGGTAAACCGTAGACTGTCTAAATTCCTAATTCTCCAAACCACCTAGTAACAGTGTGTTTTTAAAAAAATTGCGTAAAATTGCGTGCAAATCCGCCTCCGGAGGCGGATTTTTTCGCCATTTTTTTGTTGTCAGCCTACTTTTTCCGGCGTTAACATGCCCCGCTCTCACGCGAGATTAGAACTTCTAGGACATATAAAATCCTAGGAATCAGCCACTCTTGTGGGCGACGAGGGGTACGTTGGTTGGTTTGAGAGGAAGAAGTGAATATGTGACATCTAGCCAATCAAGGAGAGCCAAAAGCTAGATAGACAAAGGCCCAAGTGCGACCTTGGGCCTCCGTGGAAACGTCAGATTTGACTGCCTGACCTTTCCATTGTCTATCCGCTCAGTGCGGGGCGTCAAGCCTCGTATGTTCTCGCTCATCCTTAGAAAAGTTTTGATCGTGAATGGCGAGGCTTAAGAATGCCCACCTCGGATAAATGGTTTCGCGCCGTCTATAGCCATTTTTGAAAATGACTAGCGCGTTGAACAGCCCGATGACATTGGAATTTAAGGGATGACCCCTCAGCAGAGATTTGAGCTGATAGTAAGCCGGCAAGGCCGCTTTAGGTGGGGGGAAATCTATACGCCTTCCACACTGGCTGTTACTCGTGAAGCGCCAAAGGGTTCTCGTATAAGTCGGCTGAACAGCCGGAAACTTGGGAGAACGCTACATGTTTTGTCCACCCCTGAGCGAGTGTTCGCTCAGCTCGCGCTTTATCATCCTGAACTTATTGATATTCACGAACAAAAAATGTTGTCGCCCGTAACGACGATTCATCCTTTACATGGTCACCCTTTGACAGTTGGTACATTTCCACCGCCATTGCGTGGAACGCTAGAAATTGCAACGCAGATTGGATTCAAGCATCACGAGATTGTAGTTACTAACTCCAGTGGCGAGCGTAAGAAAGTACCATTTCCCTATCAAGGGGATCTTCTGCTCTTTATGGCTAGCCACACGGGGATGCCTTATGCCGTGAATTGGTCTGTGAAGGATGTAAGAAATGCTTTTTCGGAAAGACGGCTCTCAAGCGCCAAGAGCCCAATTCAGCAGAAGAAAGATAGAGATCATGCTCAACTCAGAGCCAAGCTTGAGTTGGAGTATTACGCTAGCGCAGGAATAAGGACGGTTCAAGTCTCCTTAGATATGATTGATCCGGTAGTCATAGCTAATCTGGATCTACTCTTTAGTATGCACGAACTCTCAGTAACGCACGATTCTACCGTAATGTCGGATTTTAGTTGCTCGCTACAGGAAGCTTTTGCGAATGGGATACCGCTGGCACATGTGGCTCTTCAGTACGGTGCTCGTTGGGGGTGTCGTGATCAGTTTATTGCAGCGATCTATCAGGATATTTGGAGTCGGAAATTATCGATAAATTTCTTCGAGCCAATACTAATAGATCATCCGCTCAAACCATCAGAACAAGACCTACTGTCAGTATATGGCAGCCTGTTCGTGGAGTTTGAAGCATGATGCTAGGAGCGCGAATTGTCGCGCCTCAGGGTTTCAAGTGTTTTGATCAAGGACAAGCTTATCATTTTCTTAATAGCGACTCTGATCGAAACCGAGTCAGGCTTGTCTTGTTTGCCAATGAAAACGAAGATGTGAGTGTAGAGCTTATTACAGTTTCTAGGATTGATTTTGAGGAAGGTCTTGAACAGGGTTTTTTGGTTGAAGACGCGCGAGATGACTACCCGCCGTGGTTAGGACCTATTCAAGGTTATTCTGTCTCTCACTTGGAGCGCCGTAGAATCTCCACGAAGGAAAGTTATAGCCAGAAGGTAGATCGTAGATATATGGCTATTTCGGAGTTGATAGCTAATTATCTGATTGTAATTAGTAGCGATAATCCCAATGCTATTATCAATGCTCACGCCAAGAAATCTATTCCACAGCAGAATGCGAGGAGGCTTAGGCTGTGGTTCTATAGTTATATAGTTTTTGGTTTTAATAAATGGGCGTTAATGCCTCCGCTTCACCGTATTGGCGGCTGGAACCGCGAGGCCCATACGAATTCAAGGAAATTAGGCAGGCCTTCTCCGAAAGGACGAAGTTCTGGGTATCCATGCACTGCTGAAATGAAAGAGAAGATTCTTTCAGGGTTCTTGAGGTTTAGATCGGCGTATGGCAGCCAAGAAAGGCTTTATAGTGATGTATTAACCAAAGAGTTTGGCTGCACCGTCGTAACAAGGGGGGATTCAAAGTCTTTCATTCATCCTGATGGAAAACCTTTTCCTTCGATTACGCAGTTCAAATATTGGGTACGCAAACTTATCAATCCGAAAGCGCTCGCCTATGAGTTAAAAGGGCCCCATATAGCGAGAGCTCAAGCCGGATCAGAGGGTAGCTTTGCTGAGAGCCTGACTAACTTGAATCAGCGTGTAGAGTTCGATGGCTATAATCTCTCTGAAAAGCTTTCAGGTATCACTGAAGGCAGTGCAGTGGATGGATTCTGCGTAGTGCGTGCGGTTTGTGGCCTATCGGGAGCCATACTGGGCATCGGCTTTTCAGAGGGTCGAGAAAACATGGAAGCCTATAGGATGGCCCTGTTTTCAATGGCTATTGATAAGGTGAAGTTTGGCGAATTATTTGGGTTGGTGATAAAGCCTGGTGAGTGGCCGAGTATAGGACTCTCCGGTAGTATCGTTTTCGATAGAGGGCCTGGAGCTGGCTACGACTGCACGTCGGAAATACGCTGGCTTGGAAGTCTTGAGTTAACTCCTTCCTTTTCAGGACAGTCCAAGGCAACTGTGGAGTCGTCTCATCCACGGGATAAGAAGACGCTAGATCAGCCAAGCTATGTTCACAGTAAGTTGAACTTCGTACAGATGGCTCGACGTGAGATCATGCGTGTACTATCTGATAATCATAGCTCTGATGCGGCTATGCGGATGACGGAGGAAATGTTACTGACAGGTTTCAAACCTACACCTCACAATATTTGGTGCTATCTCGATAGTCGCGGTCGAAATAGTGCTATTGGTATGCCATATGATAGAGCTGTTAGGTTATTTCTAACCGAGCATCCTGCTACAATTAAAAAAGATGCCGTATATTTTTATGGTCGTAAATATAGATCTCAGGCGCTAGTAAACACCCGAGTGTTCGATCGTATTGCCAGAAATGGTACAGTTTCTGTTTCTGCATTCGCACTAACGATGTGCGTGCGACATATTTGGGTCGAGGTAGAAGGTTTGCTATACGAATTGGACTTTATTCGTCCTGCAAGTACACCGGAAAGTAGTGTCGATATTTCACTGCATGATCTGAAAGAAATCGACAAGATGCGTCGTGCAGTTGCGGCAGATCTTCGACATGAAAGGCCGGCGATTCAACAGGAATTTAGGGATCGATTCGAGAGAGAAACCGGAGAGGAATGGGACAGCGGTCAGCGAAAGCTAGGCCGACCCTCTAAAGGTGGTGCGGCGCTGCGGGATACGGCTGATTTCAACCGCCTCAGAGGAAAGGCAAAGTGAACGAGGTCATCAATACCCGTTTTGACGGCTGCTTGGATGTCGAGCGTATTCGCGAGCGAGTAACTGTAAAGCCCGGTGCTGTTAGAGATTTAGGTGGCAAGGACGTTTTGGTCGCTGCCGAAGCACTCGAAGGTGCTCTTAAGGAAATTTATCTACCCAATGATTTTTCCCTAGCGTTCATCAAGGAAATGGCAACGAAGGCGTCGCTGCACAGCCAGAGACTATTTTCGAGTGAAGTGGAATACATTTCTCGAATTTATAACCCCCCTGACGTGGAAGTCGCTCCTATCTGCCTGACGGGCCTAGCCGGAATAGGTAAGACCCAGACCATAGCAGCTCTGCGGAAGGTTTTGCCTCCACCTGTAGACCTCGCCTGCAACCATTTTGAGGGAAGCTTGAAGTTGACCTCTCACTGGTATGCGAGCGCCAGGGGCAAAGCTGGCGGTAGGCAGATGTTGGCGGACTTTGTTTTGGGTGATCAAAGGTCAACTAGCCATAACGTTGCTAAATTACTCGTCGAGTGCCGCCGTCGGGCAAATAGAGATGGTGTATCGCTACTCCTTCTAGAAGAAACTCAGCACATCAACGCTGGGCAGGGTGTTTCACGAGTCACAGACATCTTGTTAACGTTGGCCGCGATTGGCCCTCCGATGGTGTTTGTCTCCAACTACAGTCTTTTGCACAAGCTTTTGGGTCGCAACAGCGAAGACAAGCAGCGCCTGCTTTCGGAGCCGAGGATCATGCTACCCGATGATCCAGAGAGCTCTGGGTGGAGGAATTACATTGTTGAATGCGTTAGGGTGTCGGGCGGCCACATATCTGGATCAATTGATGACCTCGCTCACGAAATTTATAAGTCTACGTTTGGAATCAAGCGGCTCGTTGTTCAACTTATAAAGCACGCCTACATCGAAGCGCGTAGCTCCGGACGTGAGTCCCTGACTCTGTCAGACATTAGCCAGGCATATCGCTCCGTCGCATATGCGGCGAATCGGGAGGATGTGGAGGAACTGCAGCTACAAGCGCTGCAGAATCGTAGGACAGGTGGCCGGTTAGATCTTCGTTGTCCGTTTGAGCTTCCCGTAACCGTCCGATCCAACATTGTGGCATTTGCCCGCGCAGATCGAGATAACCGTGTCGTAGCCAAAGTCTTTGATTCAGCCCTTAATGAAAGCGAGCGGGCAGCTATGGATCACATTGAGAAGGCCACTTCGAAAACTACTCTGTCGACCAAGGCTCCTCGTGCTCCTCGCTTGCCAAAGGCGTCAGTCGAGGATTTGACCAGCGCCTTTCACCAATTTGTCGAGTCTACAAGCTCTCCGCCTAAACCGAAGAAGCCAAAATAAGTTCGGGTTGCAGCTACTCTCCGTGCGCGAACTAGAAGCGCCCAGTTACTTGGTCAGGGTAGTGAGGGCAGGAGCCCCAGCATCCGGCTAGGACGCTGTTGGTTACCAGTGTGTTCGCCAAGAGAGCTGATTAGAATCTATGCGACCCTTACTGTGTAGGGGCGTTCTTGCTACACAGTGATAATCTGAAGTTTGTGTGTGGAGTTCTAACGTTGGCTGGATTCGGCAAACACCAGCGATAGATGATCGATGCTCAGTAGCTCAGCTCGATACAGGCATTGGTTGTGGGTCATTCCCAGTGCTTCAGCACCTAGTAGTAGCATGCTCTTTTTCCTTCGCTGCTGACTCGACCTGATAGGGGGAATAGAGAGAACGGAAAATCATACGCTAAGGGTGGGCCTGTTAGGCTGAAGTCATAGAGGTTGACACGAACGTGTCAGGAGCCGGTGAAGTCGGCCGCACTCTGACGCAGAGTGGGCCGCTCGCCTGATGTTCAGTTGCGGTATACCCTATCCGTACACCCTGAAAACCGGCTCCCGTGCGTCTGGATAGGGCCGTTGTCGTTTTCAGAAGACGGCTGCACTGAACGTCAGAAGCCGACTGCACTATAGCAGCGGAGGGGTTGGATCCATCAGGCAACGACGGGCTGCTGCCGGCCATCAGCGGACGCAGGGAGGACTTTCCGCAACCGGCCGTTCGATGCGGCACCGATGGCCTTCGCGCAGGGGTAGTGAATCCGCCAGGATTGACTTGCGCTGCCCTACCTCTCACTAGTGAGGGGCGGCAGCGCATCAAGCGGTGAGCGCACTCCGGCACCGCCAACTTTCAGCACATGCGTGTAAATCATCGTCGTAGAGACGTCGGAATGGCCGAGCAGATCCTGCACGGTTCGAATGTCGTAACCGCTGCGGAGCAAGGCCGTCGCGAACGAGTGGCGGAGGGTGTGCGGTGTGGCGGGCTTCGTGATGCCTGCTTGTTCTACGGCACGTTTGAAGGCGCGCTGAAAGGTCTGGTCATACATGTGATGGCGACGCACGACACCGCTCCGTGGATCGGTCGAATGCGTGTGCTGCGCAAAAACCCAGAACCACGGCCAGGAATGCCCGGCGCGCGGATACTTCCGCTCAAGGGCGTCGGGAAGCGCAACGCCGCTGCGGCCCTCGGCCTGGTCCTTCAGCCACCATGCCCGTGCACGCGACAGCTGCTCGCGCAGGCTGGGTGCCAAGCTCTCGGGTAACATCAAGGCCCGATCCTTGGAGCCCTTGCCCTCCCGCACGATGATCGTGCCGTGATCGAAATCCAGATCCTTGACCCGCAGTTGCAAACCCTCACTGATCCGCATGCCCGTTCCATACAGAAGCTGGGCGAACAAACGATGCTCGCCTTCCAGAAAACCGAGGATGCGAACCACTTCATCCGGGGTCAGCACCACCGGCAAGCGCCGCGACGGCCGAGGTCTTCCGATCTCCTGAAGCCAGGGCAGATCCGTGCACAGCACCTTGCCGTAGAAGAACAGCAAGGCCGCCAATGCCTGACGATGCGTGGAGACCGAAACCTTGCGCTCGTTCGCCAGCCAGGACAGAAATGCCTCGACTTCGCTGCTGCCCAAGGTTGCCGGGTGACGCACACCGTGGAAACGGATGAAGGCACGAACCCAGTGGACATAAGCCTGTTCGGTTCGTAAGCTGTAATGCAAGTAGCGTATGCGCTCACGCAACTGGTCCAGAACCTTGACCGAACGCAGCGGTGGTAACGGCGCAGTGGCGGTTTTCATGGCTTGTTATGACTGTTTTTTTGTACAGTCTATGCCTCGGGCATCCAAGCAGCAAGCGCGTTACGCCGTGGGTCGATGTTTGATGTTATGGAGCAGCAACGATGTTACGCAGCAGGGCAGTCGCCCTAAAACAAAGTTAGGCACCAATGGATAGTTCGCCGCTCGTCAGGCCTGTTGAAACTACCGATTCGGCCAGTTGGCTAAGCATGCGCTGTGAGCTGTGGCCAGATGGCACATGTCAAGAGCACCAGTCAGAGATCGCAGAATTTCTGTCCGGAAAAGTCGCCCGGCCTGCTGCTGTCCTCATTGCTGTAGCACCCGACGGAGAAGCACTAGGGTTTGCCGAGCTTTCGATCCGCCCGTATGCGGAGGAGTGCTACTCCGGCAACGTTGCGTTCTTGGAGGGTTGGTACGTTGTGCCAAGTGCGCGGCGTCAGGGCGTAGGTGTAGCTCTGGTAAAAGCCGCCGAGCATTGGGCTCGTGGTCGCGGATGCACCGAATTCGCCTCCGACACTCAACTTACCAACAGCGCAAGCACCTCGGCGCACCTGGCGGCTGGATTCACGGAGGTTGCTCAAGTACGCTGCTTCCGGAAACCGTTGTGAGGGGCGCCGCGTTGGTGCCTAACAATTCGTTCAAGCCGAACTTGCTTCGTTACACCAAAGCCATGGCAGAATGAGCTTGCCATGGCTTTGGCTCCACTACGCAAGTCGGCTTAACTCAGGCGTTATGCCGCACTCACCCCCATGGAGTTTTGATGTTCAAACTTTTGAGTAAGTTATTGGTCTATTTGACCGCGTCTATCATGGCTATTGCGAGTCCGCTCGCTTTTTCCGTAGATTCTAGCGGTGAGTATCCGACAGTCAGCGAAATTCCGGTCGGGGAGGTCCGGCTTTACCAGATTGCCGATGGTGTTTGGTCGCATATCGCAACGCAGTCGTTTGATGGCGCAGTCTACCCGTCCAATGGTCTCATTGTCCGTGATGGTGATGAGTTGCTTTTGATTGATACAGCGTGGGGTGCGAAAAACACAGCGGCACTTCTCGCGGAGATTGAGAAGCAAATTGGACTTCCTGTAACGCGTGCAGTCTCCACGCACTTTCATGACGACCGCGTCGGCGGCGTTGATGTCCTTCGGGCGGCTGGGGTGGCAACGTACGCATCACCGTCGACACGCCGGCTAGCCGAGGTAGAGGGGAACGAGATTCCCACGCACTCTCTAGAAGGACTCTCATCGAGCGGGGACGCAGTGCGCTTCGGTCCAGTAGAACTCTTCTATCCTGGTGCTGCGCATTCGACCGACAACTTAGTTGTGTACGTCCCGTCTGCGAGTGTGCTCTATGGTGGTTGTGCGATTTATGAGTTGTCACGCACGTCTGCGGGGAACGTGGCCGATGCCGATCTGGCTGAATGGCCCACCTCCATTGAGCGGATTCAACAACACTACCCGGAAGCACAGTTCGTCATTCCGGGGCACGGCCTGCCGGGCGGTCTAGACTTGCTCAAGCACACAACGAATGTTGTAAAAGCGCACACAAATCGCTCAGTCGTTGAGTAGCAGGCAGATGCGGCATAACATGAAGTTGCAGCCGACCATCACTCCGCTGCGCTCCGTTCTGGCGGCTGAACTTCGGCGTTAGGCCGCATGGACACAACGCAGGTCACATTGATACACAAAATTCTAGCTGCGGCAGATGAGCGAAATCTGCCGCTCTGGATCGGTGGGGGCTGGGCGATCGATGCACGGCTAGGGCGTGTAACACGCAAGCACGATGATATTGATCTGACGTTTCCCGGCGAGAGGCGCGGCGAGCTCGAGGCAATAGTTGAAATGCTCGGCGGGCGCGTCATGGAGGAGTTGGACTATGGATTCTTAGCGGAGATCGGGGATGAGTTACTTGACTGCGAACCTGCTTGGTGGGCAGACGAAGCGTATGAAATCGCGGAGGCTCCGCAGGGCTCGTGCCCAGAGGCGGCTGAGGGCGTCATCGCCGGGCGGCCAGTCCGTTGTAACAGCTGGGAGGCGATCATCTGGGATTACTTTTACTATGCCGATGAAGTACCACCAGTGGACTGGCCTACAAAGCACATAGAGTCCTACAGGCTCGCATGCACCTCACTCGGGGCGGAAAAGGTTGAGGTCTTGCGTGCCGCTTTCAGGTCGCGATATGCGGCCTAACAATTCGTCCAAGCCGACGCCGCTTCGCGGCGCGGCTTAACTCAGGTGTTAGGCACCAATGGATAGTTCGCCGCTCGTCAGGCCTGTTGAAACTACCGATTCGGCCAGTTGGCTAAGCATGCGCTGTGAGCTGTGGCCAGATGGCACATGTCAAGAGCACCAGTCAGAGATCGCAGAATTTCTGTCCGGAAAAGTCGCCCGGCCTGCTGCTGTCCTCATTGCTGTAGCACCCGACGGAGAAGCACTAGGGTTTGCCGAGCTTTCGATCCGCCCGTATGCGGAGGAGTGCTACTCCGGCAACGTTGCGTTCTTGGAGGGTTGGTACGTTGTGCCAAGTGCGCGGCGTCAGGGCGTAGGTGTAGCTCTGGTAAAAGCCGCCGAGCATTGGGCTCGTGGTCGCGGATGCACCGAATTCGCCTCCGACACTCAACTTACCAACAGCGCAAGCACCTCGGCGCACCTGGCGGCTGGATTCACGGAGGTTGCTCAAGTACGCTGCTTCCGGAAACCGTTGTGAGGGGCGCCGCGTTGGTGCCTAACAATTCGTTCAAGCCGAACTTGCTTCGTTACACCAAAGCCATGGCAGAATGAGCTTGCCATGGCTTTGGCTCCACTACGCAAGTCGGCTTAACTCAGGCGTTATGCCGCACTCACCCCCATGGAGTTTTGATGTTCAAACTTTTGAGTAAGTTATTGGTCTATTTGACCGCGTCTATCATGGCTATTGCGAGTCCGCTCGCTTTTTCCGTAGATTCTAGCGGTGAGTATCCGACAGTCAGCGAAATTCCGGTCGGGGAGGTCCGGCTTTACCAGATTGCCGATGGTGTTTGGTCGCATATCGCAACGCAGTCGTTTGATGGCGCAGTCTACCCGTCCAATGGTCTCATTGTCCGTGATGGTGATGAGTTGCTTTTGATTGATACAGCGTGGGGTGCGAAAAACACAGCGGCACTTCTCGCGGAGATTGAGAAGCAAATTGGACTTCCTGTAACGCGTGCAGTCTCCACGCACTTTCATGACGACCGCGTCGGCGGCGTTGATGTCCTTCGGGCGGCTGGGGTGGCAACGTACGCATCACCGTCGACACGCCGGCTAGCCGAGGTAGAGGGGAACGAGATTCCCACGCACTCTCTAGAAGGACTCTCATCGAGCGGGGACGCAGTGCGCTTCGGTCCAGTAGAACTCTTCTATCCTGGTGCTGCGCATTCGACCGACAACTTAGTTGTGTACGTCCCGTCTGCGAGTGTGCTCTATGGTGGTTGTGCGATTTATGAGTTGTCACGCACGTCTGCGGGGAACGTGGCCGATGCCGATCTGGCTGAATGGCCCACCTCCATTGAGCGGATTCAACAACACTACCCGGAAGCACAGTTCGTCATTCCGGGGCACGGCCTGCCGGGCGGTCTAGACTTGCTCAAGCACACAACGAATGTTGTAAAAGCGCACACAAATCGCTCAGTCGTTGAGTAGCAGGCAGATGCGGCATAACATGAAGTTGCAGCCGACCATCACTCCGCTGCGCTCCGTTCTGGCGGCTGAACTTCGGCGTTAGGCCGCATGGACACAACGCAGGTCACATTGATACACAAAATTCTAGCTGCGGCAGATGAGCGAAATCTGCCGCTCTGGATCGGTGGGGGCTGGGCGATCGATGCACGGCTAGGGCGTGTAACACGCAAGCACGATGATATTGATCTGACGTTTCCCGGCGAGAGGCGCGGCGAGCTCGAGGCAATAGTTGAAATGCTCGGCGGGCGCGTCATGGAGGAGTTGGACTATGGATTCTTAGCGGAGATCGGGGATGAGTTACTTGACTGCGAACCTGCTTGGTGGGCAGACGAAGCGTATGAAATCGCGGAGGCTCCGCAGGGCTCGTGCCCAGAGGCGGCTGAGGGCGTCATCGCCGGGCGGCCAGTCCGTTGTAACAGCTGGGAGGCGATCATCTGGGATTACTTTTACTATGCCGATGAAGTACCACCAGTGGACTGGCCTACAAAGCACATAGAGTCCTACAGGCTCGCATGCACCTCACTCGGGGCGGAAAAGGTTGAGGTCTTGCGTGCCGCTTTCAGGTCGCGATATGCGGCCTAACAATTCGTCCAAGCCGACGCCGCTTCGCGGCGCGGCTTAACTCAGGTGTTAGGCACCAATGGATAGTTCGCCGCTCGTCAGGCCTGTTGAAACTACCGATTCGGCCAGTTGGCTAAGCATGCGCTGTGAGCTGTGGCCAGATGGCACATGTCAAGAGCACCAGTCAGAGATCGCAGAATTTCTGTCCGGAAAAGTCGCCCGGCCTGCTGCTGTCCTCATTGCTGTAGCACCCGACGGAGAAGCACTAGGGTTTGCCGAGCTTTCGATCCGCCCGTATGCGGAGGAGTGCTACTCCGGCAACGTTGCGTTCTTGGAGGGTTGGTACGTTGTGCCAAGTGCGCGGCGTCAGGGCGTAGGTGTAGCTCTGGTAAAAGCCGCCGAGCATTGGGCTCGTGGTCGCGGATGCACCGAATTCGCCTCCGACACTCAACTTACCAACAGCGCAAGCACCTCGGCGCACCTGGCGGCTGGATTCACGGAGGTTGCTCAAGTACGCTGCTTCCGGAAACCGTTGTGAGGGGCGCCGCGTTGGTGCCTAACAATTCGTTCAAGCCGAACTTGCTTCGTTACACCAAAGCCATGGCAGAATGAGCTTGCCATGGCTTTGGCTCCACTACGCAAGTCGGCTTAACTCAGGCGTTAAACATCATGAGGGAAGTGGTGATCGCCGAAGTATCGACTCAACTATCAGAGGTAGTTGGCGTCATCGAGCGCCATCTCGAACCGACGTTGCTGGCCGTACATTTGTACGGCTCCGCAGTGGATGGCGGCCTGAAGCCACACAGTGATATTGATTTGCTGGTTACGGTGACCGTAAGGCTTGATGAAACAACGCGGCGAGCTTTGATCAACGACCTTTTGGAAACTTCGGCTTCCCCTGGAGAGAGCGAGATTCTCCGCGCTGTAGAAGTCACCATTGTTGTGCACGACGACATCATTCCGTGGCGTTATCCAGCTAAGCGCGAACTGCAATTTGGAGAATGGCAGCGCAATGACATTCTTGCAGGTATCTTCGAGCCAGCCACGATCGACATTGATCTGGCTATCTTGCTGACAAAAGCAAGAGAACATAGCGTTGCCTTGGTAGGTCCAGCGGCGGAGGAACTCTTTGATCCGGTTCCTGAACAGGATCTATTTGAGGCGCTAAATGAAACCTTAACGCTATGGAACTCGCCGCCCGACTGGGCTGGCGATGAGCGAAATGTAGTGCTTACGTTGTCCCGCATTTGGTACAGCGCAGTAACCGGCAAAATCGCGCCGAAGGATGTCGCTGCCGACTGGGCAATGGAGCGCCTGCCGGCCCAGTATCAGCCCGTCATACTTGAAGCTAGACAGGCTTATCTTGGACAAGAAGAAGATCGCTTGGCCTCGCGCGCAGATCAGTTGGAAGAATTTGTTCACTACGTGAAAGGCGAGATCACCAAGGTAGTCGGCAAATAATGTCTAACAATTCGCATATGGACTCTCCCCACAAGCAGTGAGGAAAGCTTTTTTCGATCCTGTCGTCAGCGCGGTTGCAATCGCATATCCGGCCTTGCGTGGGCTAGTGCCCGGGCCATTCTGTAGTTCGCGCAGCGGGGGCCAAGCGTTCAAACGATCCCGAGGATCATGATTGTTATCGGCCTTGTTCCGCTGCAGGACTCGCCTGTTCCGACAGTCTCGCTTCTCACCACAACCGCAGGAAGATCACCTCGTCTTGCTGATTACCCCCGCCGTCAGGCGGGCCTGGCACTCTGCCAGTCGCCGCTGAAGCGGCGTTCATGACACCACACCGCCCAGCAGATCCTCACCAGTTTGTTCGCCAGGGCCACCGCCGCTTTGTTGTGGCCGATACGTTCGGCCGTTTGCAGAGCCCAGCGCTGCAGCTGGGTCAGGCGCTCCGGCGTTCGCGTCTGGCAGCGCTTGGCGGCCAGCAGTGCCGCGCGGGCGCCGTGGATCAGCAGGGTGCGCACGTAGGTGTTGCCTTTGCAGCTGATGCACCCGAGTCTTCGCCGTTCGCCGCTGCTGTATTCGTTGGGGGTCATGCCGAGCCAGGCGCTCAGGTGCCGGCCGCTGGCGAAGCGTTCGGGTTTGCCGACGGCGGTTTTCAGGGCGCTGGCGGTGAGCAATCCGATACCGCTGACTTCGTCGAGTTTGTGCACGATGTCATCGTCGGCATGCCAGCGCGCCAGTTGTTCTTCGCTGTCGCGCATCGCCTGTTCGCACAGGCTGATTTCGGCTAGCACCATCTGTAACGAGCTGCGCAGGGCGCAAACTTCGGGACGCTCGATCAGCTCGCAGGCCTGGCGTAGAAAGGCCTGGGTGCTACTCGGCGCCGTCACGCCCAGTTCGCGCAGGATGCCGCGCAGCAGGTTGATGTGCTGCACCCGGGTCTTTTTCCAGGCCTCGCGCAGGTTATGCAGTTGCTGCACTTGCTGCTGCTCATGGCTTTTCACCGGCACCGGATGAATATCGGCACAACGCGCCGCTTCGAGGATGGCATCGCAGTCGTTACGGTCGGTTTTGTTGCGCCGGCGATACGGCCGCACGTAGCGCGGGTGCAACAGCACCACCCGATGACCCTGAGCCTGCGCCACCCGCCCCCAGTAATGCGCCGTACCGCAGGCTTCCATCACCCACTCGACAGGCTCCGGTTGCTCCTGTACATATCGCCGGAATGCCTCCGGATCGAGCCGTCTGCGACGATCCACCCGGCCGACATGGATACTTTCGGCAACCTGGTAAACGGACTTGGCCAAATCGACTGCTATGCGCTTCATTGCCACTCTCCCAACAAACAGACACCTCGGTCTTATAGAAGAAACGCGGTGCGGGGAGAGTCCATTACAGCCTTCAAGCCGACGCCGCTTCGCGGCGCGGCTTAACTCAAGCGTTAGATGCACTAAGCACATAATTGCTCACAGCCAAACTATCAGGTCAAGTCTGCTTTTATTATTTTTAAGCGTGCATAATAAGCCCTACACAAATTGGGAGATATATCATGAAAGGCTGGCTTTTTCTTGTTATCGCAATAGTTGGCGAAGTAATCGCAACATCCGCATTAAAATCTAGCGAGGGCTTTACTAAGCTTGCCCCTTCCGCCGTTGTCATAATCGGTTATGGCATCGCATTTTATTTTCTTTCTCTGGTTCTGAAATCCATCCCTGTCGGTGTTGCTTATGCAGTCTGGTCGGGACTCGGCGTCGTCATAATTACAGCCATTGCCTGGTTGCTTCATGGGCAAAAGCTTGATGCGTGGGGCTTTGTAGGTATGGGGCTCATAATTGCTGCCTTTTTGCTCGCCCGATCCCCATCGTGGAAGTCGCTGCGGAGGCCGACGCCATGGTGACGGTGTTCGGCATTCTGAATCTCACCGAGGACTCCTTCTTCGATGAGAGCCGGCGGCTAGACCCCGCCGGCGCTGTCACCGCGGCGATCGAAATGCTGCGAGTCGGATCAGACGTCGTGGATGTCGGACCGGCCGCCAGCCATCCGGACGCGAGGCCTGTATCGCCGGCCGATGAGATCAGACGTATTGCGCCGCTCTTAGACGCCCTGTCCGATCAGATGCACCGTGTTTCAATCGACAGCTTCCAACCGGAAACCCAGCGCTATGCGCTCAAGCGCGGCGTGGGCTACCTGAACGATATCCAAGGATTTCCTGACCCTGCGCTCTATCCCGATATTGCTGAGGCGGACTGCAGGCTGGTGGTTATGCACTCAGCGCAGCGGGATGGCATCGCCACCCGCACCGGTCACCTTCGACCCGAAGACGCGCTCGACGAGATTGTGCGGTTCTTCGAGGCGCGGGTTTCCGCCTTGCGACGGAGCGGGGTCGCTGCCGACCGGCTCATCCTCGATCCGGGGATGGGATTTTTCTTGAGCCCCGCACCGGAAACATCGCTGCACGTGCTGTCGAACCTTCAAAAGCTGAAGTCGGCGTTGGGGCTTCCGCTATTGGTCTCGGTGTCGCGGAAATCCTTCTTGGGCGCCACCGTTGGCCTTCCTGTAAAGGATCTGGGTCCAGCGAGCCTTGCGGCGGAACTTCACGCGATCGGCAATGGCGCTGACTACGTCCGCACCCACGCGCCTGGAGATCTGCGAAGCGCAATCACCTTCTCGGAAACCCTCGCGAAATTTCGCAGTCGCGACGCCAGAGACCGAGGGTTAGATCATGCCTAGCATTCACCTTCCGGCCGCCCGCTAGCGGACCCTGGTCAGGTTCCGCGAAGGTGGGCGCAGACATGCTGGGCTCGTCAGGATCAAACTGCACTATGAGGCGGCGGTTCATACCGCGCCAGGGGAGCGAATGGACAGCGAGGAGCCTCCGAACGTTCGGGTCGCCTGCTCGGGTGATATCGACGAGGTTGTGCGGCTGATGCACGACGCTGCGGCGTGGATGTCCGCCAAGGGAACGCCCGCCTGGGACGTCGCGCGGATCGACCGGACATTCGCGGAGACCTTCGTCCTGAGATCCGAGCTCCTAGTCGCGAGTTGCAGCGACGGCATCGTCGGCTGTTGCACCTTGTCGGCCGAGGATCCCGAGTTCTGGCCCGACGCCCTCAAGGGGGAGGCCGCATATCTGCACAAGCTCGCGGTGCGACGGACACATGCGGGCCGGGGTGTCAGCTCCGCGCTGATCGAGGCTTGCCGCCATGCCGCGCGAACGCAGGGGTGCGCCAAGCTGCGGCTCGACTGCCACCCGAACCTGCGTGGCCTATACGAGCGGCTCGGATTCACCCACGTCGACACTTTCAATCCCGGCTGGGATCCAACCTTCATCGCAGAACGCCTAGAACTCGAAATCTAACGTCCGTTCGGGCATCGAGGTCCATGTCGGGGTGGGACGGGCCCGTGGCTTCAAGATCACTTGCAGTCCGACCGCGATGTCTTGGTTGCGCGAGAGGTTGTCGATATCCTCCACTTCCATCATCAACCCTGGATAATGCCGCCGCCGTCATCGCCGCCGACGCCCGTGCCGGGCTTTTCGGGCCTGTCAGGCTTGCTCGGCCTTCAGCCTGCCTGGGCGAGATCTCCGGCGGACGGATTAACGGCGGAGCTTCGCCGCCTTTCGTGCGTGTGAAGGCCGAAGATAGTTCTCTCAAAAACATCCGTTTATGAGAGATACCAAATGTCATTTTCAGAAGACGACTGCACCAGTTGATTGGGCGTAATGGCTGTTGTGCAGCCAGCTCCTGACAGTTCAATATCAGAAGTGATCTGCACCAATCTCGACTATGCTCAATACTCGTGTGGGCTCTGTTGCAAAAATCGTGAAGCTTGAGCATGCTTGGCGGAGATTGGACGGACGGAACGATGACGGATTTCAAGTGGCGCCATTTCCAGGGTGATGTGATCCTGTGGGCGGTGCGCTGGTATTGTCGCTATCCGATCAGCTATCGCGACCTTGAGGAAATGCTGGCGGAACGCGGCATTTCGGTCGACCATACGACGATCTATCGCTGGGTCCAGTGCTACGCCCCGGAGATGGAGAAGCGGCTGCGCTGGTTCTGGCGGCGTGGCTTTGATCCGAGCTGGCGCCTGGATGAAACCTACGTCAAGGTGCGGGGCAAGTGGACCTACCTGTACCGGGCAGTCGACAAGCGGGGCGACACGATCGATTTCTACCTGTCGCCGACCCGCAGCGCCAAGGCAGCGAAGCGGTTCCTGGGCAAGGCCCTGCGAGGCCTGAAGCACTGGGAAAAGCCTGCCACGCTCAATACCGACAAAGCGCCGAGCTATGGTGCAGCGATCACCGAATTGAAGCGCGAAGGAAAGCTGGACCGGGAGACGGCCCACCGGCAGGTGAAGTATCTCAATAACGTGATCGAGGCCGATCACGGAAAGCTCAAGATACTGATCAAGCCGGTGCGCGGTTTCAAATCGATCCCCACGGCCTATGCCACGATCAAGGGATTCGAAGTCATGCGAGCCCTGCGCAAAGGACAGGCTCGCCCCTGGTGCCTGCAGCCCGGCATCAGGGGCGAGGTGCGCCTTGTGGAGAGAGCTTTTGGCATTGGGCCCTCGGCGCTGACGGAGGCCATGGGCATGCTCAACCACCATTTCGCAGCAGCCGCCTGATCGGCGCAGAGCGACAGCCTACCTCTGACTGCCGCCAATCTTTGCAACAGAGCCCGTCACTACACGTTCAGCGAAAGCGACCTCTCCATCATCCGGCAGCGGCGCGGCCCGGCCAATCGGCTGGGCTTCGCGGTGCAGCTCTGCTACCTGCGCTTTCCCGGCGTCATCCTTGGCGCTGATGAGCCACCGTTCCCGCCATTGCTGAGACTGGTCGCCAACCAGCTCAAGGTCGGCATCGAAAGCTGGGACGAGTACGGGCAGCGTGAGCAGACCCGACGCGAGCACCTGGTCGAGCTGCAAACGGTGTTCGGCTTCCAGCCGTTCACGATTGGCCACTACCGGCAGGCTGTCCAGTTGCTGACCGAGCTGGCCATGCAAACCGACAAGGGCATCGTGCTGGCCAGAGCCTTGATCGAGCACCTGCGGCGGCAGTCGGTCATTGTGCCCGCCCTCAACGCCGTCGAGCGGGCGAGCGCCGAAGCGATTACCCGCGCCAACCGGCGTCTCTACGACGCCTTGGCTGAGCCGCTGACGGACGTGCATCGCCGTCGCCTCGACGATCTGCTCAAGCGCCGCGACAACGGCAAGACGACGTGGCTGGCCTGGCTGCGGCAATCCCCGGTCAAACCGAACTCGCGGCACATGCTGGAACACATCGAACGCCTCAAGGCGTGGCAGGCGCTCGACCTGCCCTCCGGCATCGAGCGGCTGGTTCACCAGAACCGGCTGCTCAAGATCGCCCGCGAGGGCGGCCAGATGACGCCCGCCGACCTGGCGAAGTTCGAGCCGCAGCGGCGTTACGCGACCCTGGTGGCGCTCGCCATCGAGGGCATGGCCACCGTCACCGACGAAATCATCGACCTGCATGACCGCATCCTGGGCAAGCTGTTCAATGCCGCCAAGAACAAGCATCAGCAGCAGTTCCAGGCATCCGGCAAGGCGATCAATGCCAAGGTGCGGCTGTTCGGGCGCATCGGCCAGGCGCTGATCGAGGCCAAGCAAGCGGGCCGCGATCCGTTCGCCGCCATCGAGGCCGTCATGTCCTGGGATGCTTTCGCCGAGAGCGTCACCGAAGCGCAGCGGCTCGCGCAACCCGAGGACTTCGATTTCCTGCACCGCATCGGCGAGAGCTACGCCACGCTGCGCCGCTACGCGCCGGAATTTCTCGACGTGCTCAAGTTGCGGGCCGCGCCGCCGCCAAGGACGTACTCGACGCCATCGAGGTGCTGCGCAGCATGAACAGCGACAACGCCCGCAAGGTGCCCACCGACGCGCCGACCGAGTTCATCAAGCCGCGCTGGCAGAAGCTGGTGATGACCGACACCGGCATCGACCGGCGCTACTACGAACTGTGCGCGCTGTCGGAGCTGAAGAACGCGCTGCGCTCCGGCGACATCTGGGTGCAAGGCTCGCGCCAGTTCAAGGACTTCGAGGACTACCTGGTGCCGCCCGCGAAATTCGCCAGCCTCAAGCAGGCCAGCGAATTGCCGCTGGCCGTGGCCACCGATTGCGACCAGTACCTGCATGACCGGCTGACGCTGCTGGAAACGCAGCTCGCCACCGTCAACCGCATGGCGCTGGCCAACGAGCTGCCGGACGCCATCATCACGGAGTCGGGCCTGAAGATCACGCCGCTCGATGCGGCGGTGCCCGATACCGCACAGGCCCTGATCGACCAGACGGCGATGATCCTACCGCACGTCAAGATCACCGAATTGCTGCTGGAGGTAGACGAATGGACGGGCTTCACCCGGCACTTCGCCCACCTGAAGTCAGGCGACCTGGCCAAGGACAAAAACCTGTTGCTGACCACGATCCTCGCCGACGCGATCAACCTGGGCCTGACCAAGATGGCGGAATCGTGCCCCGGCACGACCTACGCCAAGCTGGCCTGGCTGCAAGCCTGGCACATCCGCGACGAAACCTACGGGGCGGCACTGGCCGAGCTGGTCAACGCGCAGTTCCGACATCCCTTCGCCGAGCATTGGGGCGACGGCACCACGTCATCGTCGGACGGCCAGAACTTCCGCACCGGCAGCAAGGCCGAGAGCACCGGCCACATCAATCCGAAATACGGCAGCAGCCCAGGGCGGACGTTCTACACCCATATCTCCGACCAGTACGCGCCGTTCCACACCAAGGTCGTGAACGTCGGCGTGCGCGACTCGACCTACGTGCTCGACGGCCTGCTGTATCACGAATCCGACCTGCGGATCGAGGAGCACTACACCGACACGGCAGGGTTCACGGACCACGTCTTCGCGTTGATGCACCTGCTGGGCTTCCGCTTCGCCCCGCGCATTCGTGACCTGGGCGACACCAAGCTCTACATCCCGAAGGGCGATGCCACCTACGAGGCGTTGAAACCGATGATCGGCGGCACGCTCAACATCAAGCACGTCCGCGCCCATTGGGATGAAATCCTGCGGATGGCCACCTCGATCAAGCAGGGCACGGCGACGGCCTCGCTGATGCTCAGGAAGCTTGGCAGCTACCCGCGCCAGAACGGCCTGGCCGTCGCCCTGCGTGAGCTGGGACGCATCGAGCGCACACTGTTCATCCTGGACTGGCTGCAAAGCGTCGAGCTGCGCCGCCGCGTGCATGCCGGGCTGAACAAAGGCGAGGCGCGCAACGCGCTGGCCCGCGCCGTGTTCTTCAACCGCCTGGGGGAAATCCGCGACCGCAGCTTCGAGCAGCAGCGCTACCGGGCCAGCGGCCTCAACCTGGTGACGGCGGCCATCGTGCTATGGAACACGGTCTATCTGGAGCGGGCCGCGAACGCCTTGCGTGGCCACGGTCAAGCCGTCGATGACGGCCTGTTGCAGTACCTGTCGCCGCTCGGCTGGGAGCACATCAACCTGACCGGCGATTACCTCTGGCGCAGCAGCGCCAAGATCGGCGCGGGCAAGTTCAGGCCGCTACGGCCGCTGCAACCGGCTTAGCGTGCTTTATTTTCCGTTTTCTGAGACGACCCCGATATCAACCCGAGCTACCGCGATCTGGCCGAGCACTATGGCGTGGCGGTGGTGCCTGCGCGGGCACGTAAACCGCGCGACAAGGCCAAGGCCGAGGTCGGCGTGCAGGTGGTTGAACGCTGGATCCTCGCCGCCCTGCGCAACCGCCAGTTCTTCTCCCTGGACGAACTCAACAGCGCTATCGCCGGGTTGCTGGAGCGGCTCAATCGCCGCCCGTTTCGCAAGCTGCCGGGCTCCCGGCAGTCGGCCTTCGAAGCCCTGGATCGACCAGCGCTACGCCCATTGCCAGAGCAACCCTACGTCTATGCCGAGTGGAAGAAAGCGCGGGTGCACATCGACTATCACGTTGAGGTCGACGGCCATTACTACTCGGTGCCCTATCAGTTGGTGAAGAAGCAACTGGAGGTGCGCCTGACGGCGCGCACCGTCGAGTGCTTCCACGCCAACCAGCGGGTGGCCAGCCACCTGCGCTCGTTGCACAAAGGCCGGCACAGCACGCAGACCGAGCACATGCCCAAGAGCCATCGCGAGCATGCCGAGTGGACGCCGCAACGGCTGATTCGCTGGGCCGAGCAGACCGGGCCGAACACGGCCGGCGTGATCGGCCACATCCTCGAACGCCGCATCCATCCGACTCATGGCTACCGGGCCTGCCTGGGCATCCTGCGCTTGGGTAAAACCCACGGTGAGGCGCGCCTGGAGTTGGCCTGCCGTCGCGCGATCAGCCTCGGCGCGTGCAGCTACAAAAGCCTCGAATCGATCCTGCGCCAGGGTCTGGAAAACCTGCCATTGGCTCAAGCCAACCTGCCGCTGTTGCCGGACGACCACGCCAACCTGCGTGGCCCCGGCTACTACCACTGACCCCAAGGAATCCCACCATGCTGCCCCATCCGACCCTGGACAAGCTCCAGACCCTGCGCCTGCACGGCATGCTCAAGGCCCTCGCCGAGCAACTGAAAACCCCGGGCATCGACAGCCTGAGCTTCGAGGAACGCCTCGGCCTGCTGGTCGACCGCGAGCTGACCGAGCGCGACGACAAGCGCCTGAGCAGCCGCCTGCGGCATGCCCGGCTGCGCCACAACGCCTGCCTCGAAGACCTCGACTACCGTAGCCCACGCGGGCTGGACAAGGCACTGATCCTGCAACTGAGCAGCGGACAGTGGCTACGCGACGGCCTCAACCTGATCATCGGCGGCCCCACCGGCGTCGGCAAAACCTGGCTGGCCTGCGCCCTGGCTCACAAGGCCTGCCGGGACGGCTACAGCGTGCGTTACCTGCGCCTGCCGCGCCTGCTGGAAGAGCTGGGTCTGGCCCACGGCGATGGGCGCTGCGTCAAACTGATGGGCAGCTACGCCAAGACCGACCTACTGATCCTCGACGACTGGGGCCTGGCCCCGTTCACCGCCGAGCAACGGCGCGACATGCTGGAACTGTTGGACGACCGCTACGGCCAGCGCTCAACCATCGTGACCAGCCAGATGCCGGTGGACAATTGGCACGAATTGATCGGCGATCCGACCTTGGCCGATGCCATCCTCGACCGCCTGGTGCACAACGCTTACCGGATCAATCTCAAGGGCGAATCAATGCGCAAGCGAGCGAAGAAATTGACGACGCCGGACACCTCAGACTAACAATGCCACCTCTGCGTCGCTGCGCTCCGACTGCCTGTCCGAATGATCGTGGAACAGGTGTCCGGATCAGCGTGGGCTGAGTGTCCGAATGGCGTGGAATCCGCAAGCTAGGCTACGGTCATAGCTTCAGCAGAGTCGAAACCCGCCTGCATCATGGCTGCAGTTTCGGAACGGAAAATTTCAAGCTTGGAGCAGCGCAGGTGCCTGAGGTGGCCGCTAAATCGGCTAACGGCGCTACCGATCCAGGCGGGCTGAGAACTGCAGTCTGCCTTTGCTCCGAAGCGCAGGCAGGCTTATTACGGTTCTAGAGCTAAGGTCCAGAAGAAGCATCGGTGCTGGTTAGACGAATACAGACCTGTATTCAGGTGGGAGGTTGCTAATGAAGACCACAGCAATGGAACAGACCGAATCGGTCAGTGATGTACTGTGCGACGTTTGTGGCGACAGCACGCGTGTGGAAGGGTATGGGTTGCAATTCGGCACTCTGCGCGCCAGCTGGGGTTATGGTTCGGCTCATGATGGCGAGCGCTACGAAGTCCATCTTTGCGAGCCCTGCTTTTTCAGGACGATTTCCGGCCTCAAACGAGAGCGCATGGTGAACTTTATGTTCAGCGATGAGGAGCAAGAAATCAGCGATTTCGGGCGCGTTGATCGCGATGATTTTTTCAATGACGGTGGTAGCTCAGCGGCCTGATCTCTTGACATGCACTCAATCGACTCTGCCGACATCGGTCAGGGTGTTGGAGAAAACGAATTCACCCAACGCGTCACGCCATGCTTCTGAGTGAGCTTCAAGCGACTGCAACGCTACTGACTTGGCATTCGCTGAGTTGATCGGAATGGCGAGACTCCGCATCGCATTACCCAATTCGACATAAGCTTTTCGATGCCGCACCCCCGCATTCGCAAGCAAAACTCCGATACTTGAGGGGGCACCGAATTTTAGATGCTCGATGAATGCCGGCACCCCTTCGTTCACCTCAATGCCGCGTTCAAGCAATAGTCGAGAAAGGAGTGAGATGCCCTGCTCGACCAGTGTTTGTAACGCATAGGTGATCGCACGAGTATGGATTCCCAAGATGTCGTCTACATCAATCTGCGTTGATTGGGCGATCTGCGCAAACGTTGCGCCATGTAGCCACTGCCGAATGATTTCGAAGAAACTGAGCTTCACGCTATCAGGATCCTGGCCATCGTCTAGTCGGAATGCCACACGCACGTCTTCCTTGAGCTCTCTATCTTGCCAGGCCCACTCCAGAATCGTCGACACAAGCTCGTCTGACACGGGATCGACAGGGCTCATCCAGTCCACCCTGCTTGGCAGCAGAACCTGTTCGACGAAGTCCAGAAGGCGCACCTTGGCTCCAGTATCTCGCAGCCAGGCGATCTTGCCATCGGCCCTCAGTGCGATCATGCGCTGGGCTCGTAACTCAAACACTTTACGCAGCGTAACGGCGGAGCCGGGGGGAAGCTGATGGGCCGCGAAAGTATGGTCAGACAGGTCGGCAGCCTGCCTCAGAAACTCAGCATCTCCGATCTCATCCGCAATCAACTCGATAAGCGTTGCATCCACCCCATCAATTAGCGGATGAATGACAGCTTGGTACTCCAAGAATTGGTTATCGAGAGCGAGATTTTGTGATCTCAGGAATGTCTCTAGATTTTCGATCAAGTTACGCAGTGAGCCTCTCACCGGCTCTCCTGCACCAGCAGTGGCGACGGGCTGAACTAGCCACCACTGATCGGGATTTGCGCAGATAACCAAGCCTCTGGTATTCGCGCCGGCACGACCGGCTCGGCCAACCAGGTTCTTGATGTCACGGGCTAGCATGTTCTCCGGCTGTCCGCTGCCAACGCGTCGCTGAACCGAATAAAGAACAAGCGAGCGGATCGGTAGATTTACCCCCTCCGCAAGGGTGCTGGTACAGATGACCAGTTGGATACGCCGCTCCCGCAAGAGCTGCTCCAAAACCTCTCGTGTCTCTTGAGGGATATCACCGTGGTGCAGTACAGCACCATTGCGCAGCGACATCGCGCCGATCCAACCTGCACCGAATTCAGTTTCGAGATAATCAACGCGTGTCCGGAGTGTTTCGATATCCGCATAATCTACAGGCCTGGGTAATGGTAGCGGGCACTCGAGCTGCTTGATGAGCTCCTCCGCTAAGCCGATCGCACCTTGGTTACCACGCTTGTTAGCGGCGAAAATCGCCGTCGTTCCCATCGACAACACCTTTCTCGCAGCGCCCACGGCCAGCGTCTTGGTTGACGTGAAGGTGTAGGTCTTTGTGCGTCCCGTTTGGGGATTCACGTACTGAAAGCTGCTCCGATCCAAGAATCCATGGATCGCGTAGTGCCGCTGCTGAGCATGCGGATGCATGTCAAGACGTACGGACTTGTTTACCCCGGTACCGGAGGATCGAAGAACGGAAAATTCAGCGATAGCCGGTCGATAGGTACTTCTAATGACAGTATTCTCGTCGCCGCCAAGCCATGCGTTGATTTCTTCGATGTTCGGAATGATGGCAGACATGAACACGAAACGGATCGGATTAGCCAGGCGTGCTTTCATCCGCGCCAATAGCAGCTCCAGGCCAATACCCCTACCCGAGCTGTCGAGCAAATGCCCTTCATCGCAAATGACCAAAGATATCCGCTGGGCGAATGCTGGGTCAGCACTGAGTATTCCGGACAGCGACTCAGGGGTCGCGATCAGCGCATTGATGTGATCAAGGCCATGCACTTCGTCTCCCGATGGAATCGTGCCGCCATAGGCACAGCGCGCCGCTATCCCCAATCGGTTCAGCTGACGCACCAGAGAGTTTCGGAGTTCCGAAGCCAGAGATCGGTACGGCACCATCATGATCGCGACATGGGTCGGATTTCGCTTCAGGTGCCAATACAGCAGAGTCTCGCAGAGCGTGGTTTTGCCAGCCCCTGTTGGCATCTGTAGCGAATAGCTCTCGGCGTTGCCCAGCAATCCTCTCTCGATGGCCTGTATCTGAGAGGGAAAGAATTCCCAAGTCGATGGTTTACGATCAATAAAGGAATTGATAAGAGGGGTCCAGAAGGCAGTTTTTCCCTCCGGCAGCACAGCCCGAATATTCGATCTCTCGAAGCGGGCCAATAGTCGGTTGAGCAAGGCCGCTGCCACCCATACATCCGGTCCATCCGCCAACGCATTCTGCGCTGCGGTAGTGCTCGCCTCTACTTTGTCGCTAAGACCGACCAAGTCCCCACTTCGAAGGTGTTCTTGCACGTCGATTGCAGTTTGGGAGCCCAGGTTGCTCGGACGAGCCAGGAAGTCATAGCACGCAGCCCATGAGCTCTGTGGATCAGATGGCCGAGCTGACTGCCGCATGGCCAGGCAGGCGGACGCTGGAAAGTCTCCAAAGTAGAAAGCTGCAGCTGCAAACAACGCTGCTTCATCCTTCGAGATACCCAACGCTTCAAGTTGCTCGGCGGGTGTCTCTTTCGAAAACTGGAGAAAGGCATTTCCTAACTGCGCCCAGTCGTCGCTGGGGGTATCCATGGAGTGGATTCCGTCGAACAGTTCTCCTACTAGCGAGATGTAATAGTCTGCTAGGCGACTCCCGATCTGGGCGAGCTCGAGGGGCAATGCTGCTACGGAAAACTGACCCAGGTGCCGGGCCATGTCTGCGTCATTGATCCAAGTCTGAAGGGAAGCTCTCATATCAGCGTACCGACGCTCGCGCGGCTTCAAAGACCGCGTTGTAGGTGGTATGCAGATTCGGCACTGAGATCACGACGAGTGTGTAATCGTCACTGGCCGTGGTAGGCGCATTGCTGAGTTCAGCAGTAACAAAACTCTCACAGATGACAGCGACAGCTCTGTATCGCCGAGAAGCAGGCGGATGATCAACTGCGTTGATAAACCGGTTGAGAAGCGGAATGTCGACGTCACCGAGATCCTCAGTCATGGCACGCTCACGTAGCCACACCAATGTGCTCGCGAGCCGACTGGTGCGATCTTTTGCGCAGTCTGTGATTGCAGAGCCGATTGGATCGGAGGAGGCGGAAGTAGATTTGACCTTTACCTCAGAGCAAAGAACTTGGTCAGCAGCACTGGCGGCAGGACGTTGGGGCATGAGGAAGTGAATGACATCCGACTTGGGCGCCGGTTTGGTTCTGTCCTGCTTGAGCCGCCATTTCTTGGGGCCTATGGCGTTTCCCGGATACTCCATGGCTGACTGGTAAAAGTAGCCGAGCACCTCGCCGAAATCCCCAGCCATGGTTGCCCCGGCATCCGGGAGCTTTCCAGCCAAAACATCGGAAAGGGTGAGACCATGGCGATCCGCAGCAGCCTGAAGCACCTCATCGGTGATGTAGCATCGGCGCAACGGCTCGGCCATGGCCTCCTCCAGGAGCGCCACCTGCTGGGCAGTCATCCTGACCAGCACGTACGGCTGCTCCTGTTCATGTGGGAACCACGGAACAGCATTACTGAAGTCGAAACCGAGATCATCCATGAGTAATGGTCATCCTAGAAGGCTCAGCAGCAGGCCCATATTCCCCCCAGCACCGAGTTACCTAGTAGTGGCGTAGCCGCCACGGTACGCTAAAAAGGTTCTTCACGGAATTCGTGAAGCATCCCAAAAAGAACGGCGATTTGGTTGACGACGCCGATGTGACCAAACCTCTAAACCAAAACGACCGTTCAGATGCCGAATGAAGTGAATGAGGTCGATATCTTCCGGCCATCCTATAACACTGTGGGTGTTGGTGTCGGAGCAGATGTACCTCGCATTGGATGCTGGGCTGAAAGTGTCTTCTAAACGGAAATCGACTTCGCCAAGTCAATAATCCGATCACCAAGAAATTCCAGTTTGCGTAGCAGGCGGTTTCGGTTCTCTAGGTGTTTCAGATAGTTGACCCCGTATAGCTGCCAGCTTTCTGCGCGACGAGAAGAATTAAACCAACTGCGGCTAATCCTATGGCCTCCTCAAGCGCTCAATTGAGAGCTCTTTTTCGAGACAGGTTTTCGATTGTATAAATTCAATTTCGCCGCGAAATTCGCAGCGTGGTCTACATTTTTGGCGTTGAGATAGCGGCCCGCTCTACTGCGGGAGGGATTTGACCTTCAGGCTGTTCGATTATGCTGGGGCTTGATTTATAAACCAAAACAAACACGGCTACAGCACCACCCGCCCTGAGCCACTTCCCGAGTTTAAGCTCAATAAACCCAGGTAGCATTACCACAACGCCCCCTGCAGCCAGAGCTGCAATTAGTCTGAGGACAAACTGCTGGAAAGGGGAGGGGTTAGGGTTAAATAGAACCACGCCCAGTAGAATCAGTATAAATACGATTCCAAATGTAAAGGCAAAGATAATTCGTGAAGAATTGCTCAATGCAAAACGCTCCTTATTGCAAAAACCATAGACGGGCAATCCTGAGCTTTCAAATGACTGAAAGACAGGTTTGGTGAGCTCATCTTTCAGATATTTAATGCACATCCTTTGCATGTTCGCATAGGCCGCTCCAGTGGGTCTAGGATCCAGTCCGAGCTCTAGATCATCAAATCCTTTTTTAAGCCATTCATATGTTTGAGGCATTATGCTAAGTACCGCCAAGCAGTCCTCTGCAAAGCCTTGCGCCCAAAGCGTGTTTTCATGAGCACCAAGAAGATTGCTGTTCCCAACAAATTCTTCATAAAAATTAAAGTAAGCGGTAATCTTCTGCTGGGCTGCTAGCAAGGCACGTTGTTCTTCCGATTTATTCCTATCTTTATTCCGGTCGGAGACTTCAATGAAGTGGCTCAACGCACCAAGATAGCCATCCTTAAGGGCTTGCGCTCGTTCTTTGGCTGCAACAACGTCTTGTTCTTGAGTGGTGCTCAAAATCTATTTTCTCGTCAGTTTCACCGCAATGGCGAGTAGAGCTTGAATATCGGCTTGGTCAATGCCTTCAAAGGCTTTATAGAGGGCATTTGGCGCATGCTCGGCGACAGACTTACGAACCTCTTCTTCTGTTAAGCTGCCTTTTTCCGCAGCTCTGCGGAGATCCCGCTTGATTCTCAAGAGCACCTCGTCGGACGGGTGCCACTTAATTATTTCACAAATACTCTCTAGTATTTCTTTCCATTGCTTAAGATCTTCCATTCGTGTCTACCTTCTAGTTTGCCGCATTGCCATAGTAAGAAGTGAGGTGATGTCTCTGTTATCAACTCCGGCTGTGACATGGAAGCGAGCACCAGGGCAGCGCAGTGCCACAATTGCGGAAATATCGCTCCGGGTGATCGTACTTTTGCGAGATTTTAGTAGTGCGATCTCTCTGCTGATTTGAATTAGATCAGCCTCACTAGGATTCCATTCTCTTACACCAGAGGCGCGTTCGATTTCTTGTTTTAATATTGGATCTATCATGCATCCCTCGACTCTACAATTTTTATGGCAAGCGCAAGCAACGTGCTTATATCGCTGTTGTCAACTCCACGATATGCCCATTGACCAGCTGATGGGCAATTGGTCTGTACCGCTTGCGCCCAATGAGCTGCCGTGACACTTACGCCGCTGTCATGTAGTCTTTTTATATGAAGAGCAATAGAACGCACTTGAGATGCTGTAGGTTCGTTTGGAGCTGTACCAAACTTCATCCTTAGTAAATATGAAAGGTCCATGTTCAAAATCAGATATCCAATCAAATGGGGAAATATGGCTAATGGCCGCCAGTGCAATCTGCCTGTGATCTCGAAAAAAGTCTACCTAGCGCTTTGTTTGACGCAGGGACTATACCGTCCACTGGAAGGGTGAGAGCGTTGCAACCCCGGGACTGGCAGCTAGAGGCAGTGGCTCAGTAGCCCATCCGCAGCAGATTCTGGGTACTAGTGGCGATTGCCAATGCGGTACCTACACCACACCTTTTGCACCGTACTACCTGATACCTACCGGAAAGAGCTATCGCAGGAACTGATGCCTTATCTTTTTGTGAGCCTGCCGGTGGCGAAAAGGTCTGCTTTTGACCGGGAAGCCATCAGTGGTGCGATTTTGACCGATTCTGTTGAAAAGGTCAGTTTCTGAGAGATATTTGCTTTTCGGCAGCTCAAAAACCACTTATTACTGGCGTTGCTACGTAAAACCAAGACAGCGCCTCCGTCGCTGAACGAACCAGATTTCAACGTTGCTAACGCCTTCTTTCATGGACAGTAATCGCGACGGTTTTTTCAACAGAATCGGGCGGGACCTGACGCGGGTGCGATGCAGCTGTCGCCCGGAGCTGCAGTTTGCTGTGGAAATGCAATTCAGCGAAGCACGTGATAGAGGCTCGGAGCTCAGGGGACTTTTCAGTGGCTACCCCTGTGCAGCGAATGAGGCTCTTGTTTCGATCGCTGCAAGTGCTTTAAGAGCACTCCCTGAGAGTTCCACTTGATCTACAAAAGTACGAAGCAACGGCAAGTCCTCTGCCCCCCCGTAAGAACCAATCATGGATATCGCAAATCGCTCGGCATCGCTACGCCCGAAGAAGTGCGGTCCAGAAAAGTATCCTTCTATAGGGCCTCCTTGCTGGAGGGCTGCGCGAGCGAGCATGACCATCCGGGCGGGAAAGGCTGTAATCAGCAATGTGCCGCGTGGGTCATGGCCAATGATCGACTGAGAGATCTCGCACAGCACGCCAATCGCGCGCGATGGATCGACGGAAAGAGCCTCGAGCGCAGCCACCACTGGTGGTTCCGTCTCTCCTGCTTCGCAGGTTCGCCGCTGCAGCCAGTAGTAGATCATCCCGCATGCGGACATTGCATCTTCACGGGATCCGAGCCCCATCGGACACGACTCCACCGGCAGATCTGATTGAAGTTTCCCCAAGGCCATCAGTGCGGAAATATAGATTTCAACCGCGTTCTGTCTTACAGGAGTGGTCGGATCTGGCAAGCGTGCCCAGCGCGAGATCACCGGAACCGCGAGGGCATCACCTTCACCAGCAAGCTTGTCCATTAGCGATCCAACAAAGAAGCTGTACTCGGAGGCTCCCATGCAGGCCAATCGCATCAGTGTCAGTCGCTGCTCGTTTGGAAGGTCGTCAACAACGTTGATGTACGCTGAGTCGAAGGGGTGATCGAACTGGCCGCTATAGATCTCCCAGGCGATTTCCGCCGCACCCTCGGCGCCAGGCGAACTGAGGACTTCGGCAACCTGTAGTCGAACATGCGCCTCGTGCTCACTGATCTCGTCATCCATTGCCCCCAGGCCGCTGAGGGCTTCGACTGCCGTGCCTGCCAGAACGGGATCCAGCGTTGGAAGCAGACTTTCGAGCGCCTTCGATAGCTTCTCTCGCAGGGCAATGTCATCCCGCGGAAGAAAGTGCACGAAATGCATGAGATCTAGCTGAACGTGATAAGGCAGATACTTCCAGCGCTCGATTTCGAATAGCGGCAGCGTCTGGTCAACCGCCATCTTCAGAATGTCACGCTCCAGCTTGTAGGTCTCGCGCGACAACGCCAGCGCAAAATAGATTTGTCCCGGTGTAGCCGCGTTTAGCCATATGTACCGCAGGTTCGCTTGTAGCTCGGCAAGCTGCGAAAAGCGCTCTAAACCACCGCTGTGGAGAACCGACATGACAAGCGAAATTCCAAGGTCGCCCTGGCCAAATACATAGGCAACAGCAAATAAACTGGTTCTTAGCTGCTTAAAACCCTTTTCAATTGCCTCACCTCGAAGCCTCGCTCGCTCTCCGTCCAGCGTCTGATCAAGCAATCGGAAGATATCCAGCAACTCCCGTGAGTACTGATCGAGCGCCAATGCGGCGGGCAAAGCAGACAGCATCGCTCGTTCATGCTCTGTCCAGGCTATGCAACTGGAGGGTTCAACGCCAATCTTCCAGAGCTGGTCCGGAGCAATGAAGAAACGAACCGTTTCGACCTCACTCCGCAGTTTGCGTATTACGGCGTTCAATCCTTGGATCATGAACCATTTAGCGTCGTTTCCACATTCTCCTTTCATGCTCGCCTTCAGCAATTGCGCGTCCGTAGTCGTGCTAATCAAGCGGGCGAGCAACTCCCGATCCTCGATAGCGCCGGCCACAAATGCCCGCAGCTCACTGAATCGTGGCAACGCCAGTGCCCGAGTCAATGCGTCGAAGTCCGAATTAGCGTGCCGCACAATAGACTCGGCCGTGAATGCATTGAGGTACATTTCATGGACAAAGCTGAGGCGTTCTCCTCGCAAGATCAGCAGTCGCGCCCGGAGAACCTCCTGGAGAACCTCAACCCCGAGTCTTTCCCTAGCTAGGATGCGGTCAACCTCGCGCGTGGATAAGCTAAAAGTCATGCGTTCAAACAGGAGTTCCGCAACGCAACACAAGAGCGTTACGCCCTCGCTCGCGTTAGCTCCGAGGCGCCTTCGGACAAATCCGTCAAATAACGCTGATCTGCTCGCAACTTGGTTAACTTCACGCCCCATTTGACCAATGAGGCTGGCTTCAATACCGGAAGTAATTGTTTGCAGTAGAGGAGTGCGAAATTGCACTCATCTGACCAGGCAATTGCATTGATGCTGACCACCCGCTTGCATTCGACTTGAACAGCGGGCGGCAGAGACGCGGAGGCAGAGACCGCCCCATTGCTGCCGGTAGCAATAGGCAGCAACCGGCCAGAAGCAGACAGTCGTTCATGCCCCTTTTTTAGCGTTCTATCGCTCGAAATCGCGCCTGCCTACTGTGGTCAGATCACCTTCCGGAAGTTTCTTGCGGCCCGAACCCTCGCGCTATATCGCATTGAACGATGCGCACACATTACCGCAAGAATCAATGCGCAGTTTTGCATGCTCAGCGCCTACACAACTTTGCTCACAGTAAATTCTTTATCGCAAGACTGCATTTTTTTGAATAAAAAAATTAAAATCTTCATACACCTACATACGGAGAAGGCAAATGAATAATTGGCTGTTTTTGGCTGTTGCAATATTTGGTGAAGTAGTAGCCACATCTGCTTTAAAAGCAAGCGAAGGATTCACAAAACCACTTCCGTCAATATTAGTTGTTTTAGGTTACGGCCTCGCTTTTTACTTTTTATCCCTAGCCTTAAAGACTATTCCCATGGGCATTGCATATGCAGTTTGGGCAGGGCTCGGAATTGTATTGGTGACAGCTGTCGCCTGGGTATTTTATGGGCAGAAACTAGATATTTGGGCGTTCATCGGCATGGCAATGATTGTTGGCGGCGTTGCTGTTCTTAACTTACTGTCTAAAGGTAGCGCCCATTAGCTCTACTGAGCTGGAATAGGTAAAACTTCAGCTTTAACCACGTCAGCAGCTAAGGATGGTCTGAAGTAGCCCGGCATTTCCCGCCAACTTCAGCCTTCGCCGATTTTGAAAGGGCCCTCGATCAGGATCGACCAGATTGCCCGCTCATTTCCTCGCTTTTGGCCGCCGCAAGCCTCTCACGGCGGCAATTTCCCACATTACAGGCGCACCTTTCCTGCGCTACTCAGCAAATGTCGGCGAGCCATCCACAGATTTGATAGCGCAAACAGCGTCACCATCTGCGCCGTATTCTTCACCAAGCCACGGAAGCGCACCTTGCTGTAGCCGAACTGACGTTTGAGTACCCGAAACGGATGTTCCACCTTTGATCGCGTCTGCGCCTTGGCCCGCTCGATACGGCGCATAGCCTTGTACAAGACGCTGCGCTTTCCATATTTTTCATACGTGCTGCGTCGCGCCGCAATCTGCCAGATCACCTGGCGGCTCTCATGCTCGCTGCGCTTCTCGACACCGGTATATCCCGCATCTGCGGCGACCATGTTCTCCTCGCCGTGCAGCAATTTGTCGACCTGGGTAACGTCGGCGACATTGGCCGCTGTGACGTGAACGTGATGCACCAGGCCTGACTCGACATCGACGCCGATATGAGCCTTGGCGCCAAAGTAATACTGGTTACCTTTCTTCGTCTGGTGCATTTCGGGATCGCGTTTGCCTTCCTTATTCTTGGTCGAGCTCGGCGCATGGATCAGCGTGGCATCGACGATAGTGCCTTGGCGCAACGAAAGCCCGCGGTCACCCAGGTAGCCGTTGATAACCCCAAGGATGCCAGCAGCCAGTTCGTGCTTCTCCAGTAGGCGACGGAAGTTGAGGATGGTGGTCTCGTCCGGGATACGCTCCAGGCTCAAGCCTGCAAACTGGCGCAGAATGGTCGTTTCGTACAACGCTTCTTCCATCGCCGGATCGCTATAGCCGAACCAGTTTTGCAGCAGATGCACGCGTAGCATCGCCAGCAACGGATAGGACGGGCGACCGCCGTCTCCCTTGGGGTAGTGAGGCTCGATCAGGGCAATCAAGCCCTTCCACGGCACTACCTGATCCATCTCGATCAGGAACAACTCCTTGCGGGTCTGCTTGCGCTTGCCGGCGTACTCGGCGTCGGCGAAAGTCATCTGCTTCATTGGGATACTCAGCCAGCGGGATTAACGTATTTCACCAGAAGCAGGAAGTCTTTTTCAGACTTTCCCTAATGGCCTGTCTCGAACTGAGCGGGATTGCCGGTAAAAGAGTATGCCTATTCCAACCTATTGTGGTCGCTCACGACCGGCCAAAAACGGACACTGCCAACCCATTGGAAAAAACTGAGCGTTGCTTTCCGTTAAGTTTGGTAGTTGCAAGCGCCGTTCAGGAAGAATTGCTCGATCAACGCCGCCATACCTGCGCGTGCGATACGGCCGCGGCGCTCGGCGTCTACCAGGCCGAAGATCAAGGAGGAGAAGATTTCGGTAAGCGCCGGGGCACCGATATCGATACGGAATACGCCCAGTTTTTGCCCGCGTAGAAAGAACTCGTCCAGCGTTTCTGAGTAAGGCAGCCATCGGCAGCCGCCTGCATCTAAATCAAACGTGTCCGGGCGCCACTGAAATGAGAGGAAAACCAACAACTCCCTGTGAGTCAAATGGCCTTCGATCAGGCGATGCAATGCGTCCAAGGGCGCCGACTCAAGATCGGCATCGGCAATGACCCGATAAATAACCACCGAACCATGATCCAGAAGCATCTCGATCAGGTTGTCGCGGGTGCCGCAAAACCTGTTTAGCGTCGCCTTGCTGACTCCCGCTGCCTGGGCTATTTCTTTGAACGTGGCTCGCGGGTGGTCAACGATGGCGATCGCCAGGGCCTTCAGCAATTTCTCATCGGCAGCAGTTAAATCCATCGGTCACTCTTTATCTATCGCAGGCAGATGCGGGTATTTTGCCTAGAACACTCATTTTTCTCAAAGAGGATACTAGCTTTGTTCACACTAAAATCAAATGAGTCAATATTGACTTATTTGATTTTAGTGTGGATCATGCGCGGCTTCGACTACGTACTGGCTTCGTGCTTGGGTGAGATATGAACAAATTTCGCGAGTGGATCACTTTTTCCGTGATCTCCTGTTTGGTCGCCGTGACCCTGGTTGGCTGCGACAAGCCCGAAGAGCAAGGGGAGGAGGCGCCGGCGCGTGAAGTCGATGTGCTCAGCGTGCAGACCGAGCCCTTCACCGTGGTTGCCGAGCTACCAGGACGCATTGAGCCGGTGCGTGTCGCCGAGGTGCGCGCGCGGGTGGCGGGGATCGTGCTCAAGCGCACCTTTGAGGAAGGGGCCGACGTGAAGGCCGGCGACGTGCTGTTCCAGATCGACCCTGCGCCGTTCAAAGCGGCCCTGTCGCGGGCGCAGGGTGAACTGGCCCGCGCCGAGGCGCAGTTGTTCCAGGCCCAGGCGATGGTTCGCCGATACGAGCCGCTGGTGAAGATCAACGCCGTCAGCCAGCAGGATTTCGACAACGCCAAGGCCGCTCTGCAGAGTGCCCAGGCCGACAAGCGATCGGCCCAGGCCAATGTCGAAACCGCCCGCCTGGACCTGGGCTATGCCGAGGTTCGCGCACCCATTGCCGGACGCATCGGCCGAGCCCAGGTCACCGAAGGGGCGCTGGTAGGCCAGGGTGAGGCGACTCTGCTAGCGCGTATCCAGCAACTTGATCCGGTGTACGCCGACTTCACCCAGCCGGCTGCCGACGCCCTGCGCCTGCGCGCGGCCATCGCCGAGGGCAAGGTTGCCGGCGCTAGCGACCAGCCGTTGTCGCTGCGCGTCGATGGTACCGATATCGAGAGCAAGGGCACGCTGCTGTTCACTGATATCTCGGTGGATCGCAGCACCGGGCAAATCGCCCTGCGAGGGCAGTTCGACAACCCCGAGGGCGTGTTGCTGCCGGGTATGTACGTGCGTGTGCGCACGCCGCAGGGGCTCAACCAGAACGCCATCCTGGTGCCGCAACGTGCCGTGCAGCGTTCGGCTGACGGTCAGGCCAGCGTGATGCTGCTGGGGCAGGGCGATACCGTCGAGGCGCGCCAGGTCACCACCGGTGCCATGCAGGGCTCGCGCTGGCAGATCAGCGAGGGCCTGCAGGTCGGCGACAAGGTGATCACCAGCTCGCTGGCGGCTATCAGTCCGGGCGCCAAGGTCATCCCCCGCGAGCAAGATGCCGCCGAAGCCGCTCCACAGTCCCAGGCGCAGTAAGCCGGAGAACCTCTCATGTCCCTGTTTTTCATCCGGCGCCCCAATTTCGCCTGGGTAGTCGCCCTGTTCATCTCGCTGGGTGGCCTGCTGGCCATCCCGTTCCTGCCGGTGGCGCAGTACCCCAACGTGGCGCCGCCGCAGATCACCGTGACCGCCACCTATCCCGGCGCTTCGGCGCAGGTGCTCACCGACTCGGTGACCAGCGTCATCGAGGAAGAACTCAACGGCGCCAAGAACCTGCTGTACTTCGAGTCCACCAGCAACGCCAACGGCATCGCCGAGATCACCGTCACCTTCCAGCCAGGGACCGACCCCGAACTGGCCCAGGTTGACGTGCAGAACCGTCTGAAGAAGGCCGAGGCACGTATGCCGCAGGCCGTGCTGACCCTCGGCATCCAGACCGAGCAGGCCACCGCCGGCTTCCTGCTGATCTATGCGCTGAGCTACACCGATGGCGACAAGGACGCCAACGTCACGGCGCTGGCCGATTACGCCGCGCGCAACATCAACAACGAAATCCGTCGCGTGAACGGCGTCGGCAAGCTGCAGTTCTTCGCCTCCGAGGCGGCCATGCGCGTGTGGATCGATCCGCAGAAGCTGGTCGGCTACGGCCTGTCCATCGATGACGTGAACAACGCGATCCGCGCGCAGAACGTGCAGGTGCCGGCCGGTGCCTTCGGCAGCACGCCGGGTTCCAGCGAGCAGGAGCTGACGGCGACCCTGGCGGTCAAGGGCACCCTGGACAACCCGCAGGAATTCGCCGCCATCGTGCTGCGTGCCAACCAGGACGGCTCGCGCCTGACCCTGGGCGACGTGGCACGCATCGAGGTCGGCAGCCAGGACTACAACTTCGGCTCGCGCCAGGACGGCAAGCCCGCCGTTGCCGCCGCCGTGCAGCTGTCGCCCGGTGCCAACGCGATCCAGACCGCCGAGGCGGTCAAGCAGCGTCTGACCGAGCTGTCGGCCAACTTCCCGGACAACGTCGAGTTCTCCGTGCCGTACGACACCTCGCGCTTCGTCGACGTGGCCATCGACAAGGTCATCATGACCCTCATCGAGGCCATGGTGCTGGTGTTCCTGGTGATGTTCCTGTTCCTGCAGAACGTGCGCTACACCCTGATCCCGTCCATCGTCGTGCCGGTGTGTCTGCTTGGTACCCTGACCTTCATGTACCTGCTGGGCTTCTCGGTGAACATGATGACCATGTTCGGCATGGTGCTGGCCATCGGCATCTTGGTGGACGACGCCATCGTGGTGGTGGAGAACGTCGAGCGGATCATGGCCGAGGAAGGCCTGGCGCCGGTGCCGGCGACCATCAAGGCGATGGGGCAGGTGTCCGGGGCGATCATCGGTATCACCCTGGTGCTGTCGGCGGTGTTCCTGCCGCTGGCCTTCATGGCCGGCTCGGTGGGGGTGATCTACCAGCAGTTCTCGCTGTCGCTGGCGGTGTCGATCCTGTTCTCGGGCTTTCTTGCGCTGACCTTCACCCCGGCGCTGTGTGCCACGCTGCTCAAACCGATCCCCGAGGGCCATCACGAGAAGACCGGTTTCTTCGGCTGGTTCAACCGCAAGTTCACCGCCCTGACCGGCCGCTACACCAAACTCAACGGCAAGCTGGTGCCGCGCGCCGGGCGGGTGATGTTCATCTACCTGGGCGTGGTGGTGCTGATGGGTTTCTTCTACCTGCGCCTGCCGGAATCCTTCGTGCCGGTGGAAGACCAGGGCTACATGATCGTCGACATCCAGTTGCCGCCAGGCGCTACCCGTGAGCGCACCTCGGCCACGGGTGAGGAGCTGGAAGAGTTTCTGATGGCCCGCGAGGCCGTGCAGACGTCCTTTCTGGTCCTCGGCTTCAGCTTCTCCGGCATGGGTGAGAACGCGGCCATTGCCTTCCCGCTGCTCAAGGACTGGTCCGAGCGAGATTCTTCGCAGTCGCCGGAAGCCGAGTCGGCTGCGGTCAACCAGCACTTCGCCAACCTCGATGACGGCGCGATCATGGCGGTGCCGCCACCGCCGGTCGAAGGCCTGGGCAACTCGGGTGGTTTCGCCCTGCGCCTGCAGGACCGCGCCGGCCTTGGCCGCGATGCCCTGTTGGCAGCGCGCGATGAAGTGCTGGGCAAGGTCAACGGCAATCCGAAGTTCCTCTACGCCATGATGGAAGGTCTGGCCGAGGCGCCGCAGCTGCGCCTGGTGATCGACCGTGAGCAGGCCCGCACGCTGGGTGTCAGCTTCGAAGCGATCAGCAGCGCGCTGTCCACTGCGTTCGGCTCGTCGGTGATCAACGACTTCGCCAACGCCGGCCGCCAGCAGCGCGTGGTGGTACAGGCCGAACAGGCCGAGCGCATGACGCCGGAAAGCGTCCTGCGCCTGCATGTGCCCAACGACAGCGGCAGCCTGGTACCGCTGAGTGCTTTCGTCACCACGAGCTGGGAGGAAGGCCCGGTGCAGGTCGCGCGTTACAACGGTTACCCGTCGATCCGCATTGCCGGTGACGCCGCGCCCGGCGTGAGCACTGGCGAGGCGATGCTCGAACTGGAGCGCATCGCTGCCGAGCTGCCCGAAGGTATCGGCTACGAGTGGACCGGGCTTTCGTATCAGGAGCGGGTCGCCAGCGGCCAGGCGACGATGCTGTTCGCGCTGGCCATCACCGTGGTGTTCCTGCTGCTGGTGGCGCTCTACGAGAGCTGGGCGATCCCGCTGACGGTGATGCTGATCGTGCCGGTCGGCGCACTCGGCGCGGTACTGGCGGTGACTGCCATCGGCCTGCCCAACGACGTGTACTTCAAGGTCGGCCTGATCACCGTGATCGGCCTGGCGGCGAAGAACGCCATTCTCATCGTCGAGTTCGCCAAGGACCTGTGGGAAGACGGCTACTCGCTGCGCGATGCCGCTGTCGAAGCCGCGCGCCTGCGTTTCCGCCCGATCATCATGACCTCCATGGCGTTCATGCTCGGCGTGGTGCCGCTGGCCATCGCCACTGGCGCCGGCGCTGCGAGCCAGCGCGCACTGGGCACCGGGGTGCTGGGCGGGATGCTCAGCGCGACCATGCTCGGGGTGATCTTCGTGCCGATCTTCTTCGTCTGGGTGCTGTCGCTGCTGCGCACCAAACCTCAGCAAACCGACAACCATCCCCTGCATAAAGCGGAGTAATGCGATGACCTCTCACTTCATGCTCCGTCGCGCTCTGCTGCCCCTGGCCATCGCCGCCCTGGCGGGGTGTTCGCTGGCCCCGACCTACGAGCGCCCGCAGGCACCGGTCGCGTCGCACTGGCAAGCCGCCGACGCGGAGGGCGCCCGTGCCCAGGCGCTGGACTGGCAGACCTTCATCGTCGATGCCGACTTGCGCCGCGCGGTGGATACGGCGCTGAGCAACAACCGCAGCCTGCGCCAGGCGCTGCTGGATATCGAAGCTGCGCGTGCCCAGTACCGCATCCAGCGTGCTGATCGCCTGCCTTCGATCAACGCCAATGCCAGCGGCAACCGCCAGCGCCTGCCTGCCGATCTGTCGCAGACCGGGCGCTCGGAAGTGACCAGCAACTATCAGGTCGGCCTCGGCCTCGCGGAGTACGAAGTCGACCTGTTCGGCCGCGTGCGCAACCTCTCCGAGGCCGCGCTGGAGACCTACCTGGCGACCGAGGAGGCGACCCGTGCCACGCAGATCAGCCTGGTTGCCGAGGTCATCCAGGCCTACCTGACCCGCGATGGTGCGCTACGCCGCATGGCCCTGGTCGAACAAACCCTGGACAGCCGCATGGCCTCGCTGGAGCTGGTCAGCCAGCGCCGTGCAGCGGGGGCCGCCACCGCCCTGGATTACCAGGAAGCGGTCGGCCTTGCCGAACAGGCTAGGGCCGAGCGCGAGAGCACCGAACGCCAGTTACGCCAGGCGGACAACGCCCTGGTCCTGTTGCTCGGCACGCCAGATGCCGCTCGCCTGCTGCCCGCGACGCCCCGCGACGACTTGATGGTGCTGCAGGACATCGCCCCCGGCACCAGCTCGGAACTGATCGAACGGCGCCCGGACATTCTCGCCAGCGAGCACCGCCTCAAGGCGCGCAATGCCGATATCGGTGCAGCTCGCGCCGCGTTCTTTCCCCGGATCAGCCTGACCGGTTCGGTGGGCAGCTCCAGTGCCGAGTTGTCCGGATTGTTCGATGGCGGCTCGCGGGCCTGGAGCTTTGCCCCGACGCTGTCGCTGCCGATCTTCGCCGGTGGCCGCAACCGCGCCAACCTGGACCTCGCCGAAGTGCGCCAGGACGCGGCGGTGGCCGACTACGAAGGCACCATCCAGACCGCCTTCCGCGAAGTGGCCGATGCCCTGGCCGCCACCGACACCCTGCGCCGCGAGGAGGCTGCCCGCCAGGCTCTGGCCGGTTCCAGCGAGGCTGCGATGGCCCTGGCTAAGGCGCGTTACGAGGGCGGCGTGGACGACTACCTGCGTTATCTTGACGCCCAGCGCAGCACCTTTAGCAACCAGACCACACTAATTCAAATCAGCACGGAACGGCAGATTGCGCTGGTTGACCTGTTCAGGTCTCTGGGCGGTGGCTGGGGCCAAACTGAACCGATGGCCGGGATCGGCGCTGAGTGAGCAAAGCCAGGAGTCCTGCATTCGAAGACAGGACTCTGGCTCCATCACCAGTGAGCTACTGGTCATCCACGGGGAAATCGCCTGATCGAGAATAAGACTCTCTGACGACTGGCAGGCCTATGGATTATTGGTGGCGGCAGCTAACGGCTCTATAAAGAGCTGCAAAAAATCACTGTAACGCATTGATTGACTGCTTCTGGCCGCTCCCTGCCTGCCAGGGGCATGAAGGATGCCGGTCAGATTCACTGCTAATAACTGGTAAGGTTGAGTGCAAATGGGTGGTCAAGTCCAAGCAATTATCGACGCACTAATCGCTCACGCCGCATGAAGCCCTAACCAGCGCGGATACCGAGTCCCTACTCAAAGTCGGTGACTGCCGGTTGAATCCCAGTATCTTGTGCCAAACATCTATCCACTCTCGCCACACTCACGCCTTCTGGCCACCTATGAACGACATCGATTTTGCACAGAGCGTCAGCCCCGGCCTGGCCGGGCATTACGAGCAGGCTAAAGACCTGGCCTTCATTACCCCAGGGTACGCCCTAACCCACTTGCGTAGCTTTGCAGCTGTGTTCTGCGATGAGATAGCGCCGTCGGCAAGGTTTGAGTTCAATATCGCCAGCAAGATCGAAAAGGTGCACAACGCGGAGGGCTCATCCAGGAAGATACTGTCAGCCTTGGACACCTTGCGCGACAGTGGAAACAAAGCTGCCCACCCGGAAGAATATCCGCCGGGCACCCTCGACTTCCCTTCGATGGTGGCTAAGGGGCTGCAGCTCGCTCGTGAGCTCTTGGAGCATCTCAGCTGGCTGAAAACCGGCAGATCGGCAACGCCTAAATATGAAGTCATTGAGCCCACCCTGCTCATCCAGCGAGACCTCAGTTACAAAGCCATATTCGAAGAGGATGCGCAGTCTCGATATACGCTAGGCGTCTACTTCAAAGAGAAAGCCGATCGAGAGAAGTCCGATTATGGGTTGCATCGTTTTGATGACGGCTATGGGGCGGCCGGTATGCTCTCGCGTGAGGCCATCGATCAGGCCATGCACTGGTTCAAATGTGCCGCCGAGAGCGATCATCCAGGTGCACAATATGAATATGGCGCGTACCTGTTTCGACTCAAGGACAACCCTGACGGGACTATAAGTCGTCGCTACGATCGTGGGCGCGGTGAACACTATATCAGGAGGGCATGCCACGCGGGTCATGCGGACGCCCAAGCCATGATGGGCGATTTCTTCTTTAATGGCACCGAGCACCTTGATAGCGATTATGAGCGCGCAAGAGAGCACTATCAGGACGCAGCAGAGCAGTCGCACCCGCGGGCATTGGCTCAACTGGGAAGAATGCATGAGCATGGGCTTGGCGGACCGAAGGACCTCAAGAAAGCCTTCGAGTGCTCACTGAGAGCCGCAGAGTCTGGATTCCCGCAAGCTCAATATCACTTGTACGCGCTACATCGACAGGGGGACGCATTTGTCGGGGAACACTCAACCGCCCTCCACTGGCTAACCGCAGCCGCAGACCAACGCCATCCTGATGCCATGATGACGTTGGCAGGGCTGATAGAGGATAAGAAAGTAGCGAATCGCAGCTTCGCAGATGCACAATATTTTTATGAGCAGTGCATCAACACCCCGCACCTTCGGATTCGAGCCCTGTACGCGTATGCCAATCTGGTGGCGACACACTCTGAGGACCTTCTAGAACTGGAATCAGCACGCCATTGCATCTTCCAATGCGCGGAAGAAATCCAGGCCAACCCTCAGTACCATCGCTCGCTATCGGGGTGCAACAGGATCAATAGTGTTCTCCTGAACAAGCAGGCAGCTGCCATGTCTCGTGAATTCCCCCATTACCGGTTCCAATTTGGAGCCGCGGACCTGCACAGGGGGCATTGGATTACACAGGTCCGAAAGTCGGCAGGAATGACCCATGTCCCTGTGGCAAGGGCTCTAAATATAAGCATTGCTGTATGAGATAGAGAAGCGCCGTCAGCCCTAGGCGGCCTGCTGGAAGTTACTCAATCGAATCTAGTTCTGCGAGCCGAATACTCATCAAAACCCCATGCGTTCCCCGCTCTGGCGTGTACAGAATTTTTGTGTAGATGATGCGGAGCTCCACGCACAAAACTGCACCTTAACGCAACCTGAGGCCTACGGCTTTGAGTGACTGCTTCTGGCCGGTTGCTGCCTGTCGCGACCGGCAGCTTGGGGTCGACTTAGGCCGGTCGTCACTACGGCGTGTATTGGTCAAACCGCATGCAATCGAGTGGTCAATGCGAATGCAATTCGGTGGTCAAGTCAGTGCAATTTCGCAGAGGAGCGAGCAACTCAGCAGAGGTGGCATCAAGGGACGCAATTTCGACCTTGAGATCATGGCTCGGAACTGAAGCGGTAACCTTCCGAAGCGGAAGCAAATCAGGTCTGTCGATCTCAATTTGCGAACTTACGACAATTGCCGCGTCATACATGATCGAAGCGGCGCGGAGCGCCCGGATCAACTTAAACCTCAAGCTGGAAGGGCATTCGTTGTAGCCATCCACGATTATGGCGATTGGTCGCGATAGTGTACGAACTGCAGACAATAGACTCTTGGCTGATGGTACTTCCAGCAACGCTGCTTCGCGCTCCAGCGCAAGGCCAAGTTGTCCCTCGAATAGCTTTCCCTCCACGATGATCGGTATCACATCTTTGGCGCACAACCGATTTGCCAGTACAACCGAAAGTAGTGACTTACCGCAGCCTGAAGGTCCTTGAATTAGAAGGTCTGTACGAGCCTCCTGCAGCAAATGCTCAAGGAATGGCAAACCTACGAGCTCTCCGTCAACGTCGTAGCGATCCGCCTTGTACTCGGCTGCTGCCGAAGCATATGTAGCGGTGAACGCGGCGACGTAACGCGCAAGTGTTCGCTGCGCATCGAGCGAGCGAGGATCTAGGGCGCAGGTAAGATCGAACACTTGTTCAAGGCCATGCCGTAAAGCAAACGCGCGCCATTGGTCGGCAGAGCAACGGAGCTCGGAACGTCCGGTCAGTTGTGTAGCGAGCCCGCCTATCCCTCCATAGCTGACCTTGAAATCAAACGACAGCTGTGAGCCTTCTGCCAGCTCGGGGACGAACACCACATGGGCATCTGGATACCCTTCAACCTCACCTAGAAAATCGCGGAGAGCGCTGCAGAGAGCGTTTTTTTCGCCCAGGGCCTGGGCGTAGGCATTACCCGTGGTTCTCGAGCGCCCTGAGCGGGTATGAGCGATCCATGGGCCATTTGTTGTTCCGCTGAGCGGCACCGTACTGGCTTTAGCTTCAAGGACCAGAGTTAGACGATCCGTCCCGACCACTAAGTCTAGCTGCCGCCCTTTAAGATTTAGGTTGACCATAACTGTGGCGGTCTCGCCGGACTCCTCGAGCAATCGCAGCAGCTCAAGGAGTACAGCCCGCTCCGACTCATGCTCGATCGGAGAGCCTATAAAGACAGCGATTTGACTAGGGATCATGGGAGCGAGACGAAATATTCGAGGGTTGGTTCGTCCGGCTAGCATAGCTGTAAATCAAACTGGGAAATCCAGAGGCCACCGGGTATTCACCGGGCCGATGAGTACTACGCCGAGTTCAAGCGGGAGAGCAGCATCACCAACTGGCCCGACATCCAGGCCAAACCACAGTAGTGCGTAGAGGCGGGCACGCCGCGTTGCTTGGCAGAAAAAATCTTATGATTCAACTGGTTATGTTTTTGCGACAGTTTTTATTAGTTGATGCATAGCCTCTAGGGTCGATTTGGAAGGATTGCGACAGCTTTGCGGTTTTGTTCGAACACTCTGGAGACCACAGATTCCGGGATCCCCTTGCGACAGTTTTTATTGTTTAGTTCCAAAGATATAAGGGCCAGAAGCGCCGCTGGCGTGCAGTTCGATACCCATCTGATGCCCAACCCGGGCAATACCCGGGAGTGGATCGTGCTGTTCAAGAAGGATGCGGGTACCAGCTACTTTCTGATCGACGAGCAGGATGAGGTGGAGTGCTTTGCCGACCTCAATGGTCTGATCGAGGAATTGCGGCAACTCGGCATCAAAGGTGCGGAGATTCATCTGTGAGTCTCTCGCGCCACTTCGTCACCTAGGTGCCCTATGCCGATCCGCTATGCCCGACGCCTGACCGGGCGCAAACGCAGTGTCGTGGCCAACCGTCATCTGGGTTACGCCCTGGCCTTTGTCGCCGGGGCAATCAATGCCGGGGGCTTTCTTGCGGTGCAGCAGTACACCTCGCATATGACAGGGATTGTCTCGGCCATGGCCGACCATATCGCCCTGGGTGCCTATGATCTGGTGCTCGGTGGGCTGGGTGGGGTGTTGTCGTTTGTCCTGGGTGCCATCGCCTCGACCCTGATGGTCAATTACTCCAAGCGCCGCCGCCTGCACAGCGAAAACGCCCTGCCGCTGCTCTGTGAGGCGGCACTGCTGCTGTGCTTCGGTCTGCTTGGCGCCACCCTGGCAACCATCGAGGGGCTGTTCGTGCCCCTGACGGTGATGCTGCTGTGCTTCATCATGGGGCTGCAGAATGCCCTGATCACCAAGTTGTCGCGGGCAGAAATCCGCACCACCCATATCACCGGCATCGTCACCGATATCGGTATCGAACTGGGCAAGCTGCTGTACTGGAACCGCCATGGCGACAGGCACGGTCGGGTCCAGGTCGACCGTCAGCGCCTGCAGGTGTTGAGCCTGCTGGCGCTGTATTTCTTTATGGGTGGGATTGCCGGTGCCTTTGGCTTCAACGGCCTGGGCTATATCGCCACCCTACCGCTGGCGTTGTTGCTGGTAGGCCTGGCTCTGGTGCCAGCGGTGGATGATCTGCGCTCGGGGTGGCGCCGTTTTAGACGCGCCCGGCAGGGTTGAGTCGACCTTGAGAGCGGGTGGACAACTGCGCGTTGTCCACCTTCTTAAGCCTCTGCCGCGCCCTGCTCCTTGATCCCGTAGAACACGCAATACAGCACCGGCAGCACCACCAGCGTCAGCAGGGTGGCGAAGCCCAGGCCGAACATGATCACCACCGCCATGCTCTGGAAGAAGGCATCGGTCAGCAGCGGGCTCATGCCCAGGATGGTGGTCAGGGCGGCCATGGCCACCGGGCGCACGCGGCTGATCGAGGCGTCTTCCACGGCTTGCAGGGCATCCTTGCCGCTGGCCAGCTGCAGCTGGATTTCGTCCACCAGGACGATGCCGTTCTTCACCAGCATACCGCTCAGGCTAAGCAGGCCGAGCAGGGCCATAAAGCCGAAGGGGATGCCGGTCAGCAGAAAGCCCAGGGTTACGCCGATCATCGCCAGGGGCACGGTCAGCCAGATCACGGTGGCGCGCTTGAACGAGTCGAACAGCAAAATGGTGATCATAAACATCACCAGATAACCCAGCGGCAGGCTACCGAACACTGCACCTTGCGCATCGCGGGAGCTTTCATACTCGCCGCCCCATTCCAGGCTGTAACCCTCGGGCAGGGGGATGGCCTCGATCTGCGGCTTGAGGCGCTGGAACAGCTGGGCTGCGGTTTCGCCGCTGAGCAGGGAAGGATCGGCCTGTACGGTGAGGGTGCGTTTGCGATCCAGACGCATGATCAGCGGGTCTTCCCACTCGGTGTTAAAGCCCAGCAGCACCTGTTCGATGGGCAGGTAGCCGCCCCGGGCGTTGCTCCAGATCTGCAGGTCACTCAGGCTGTCGGCATTCAGCCGCTCGTTGTCCGGGGTGCGCGCGACTATTGGCAGCAGGCGGGTGCCGTCGCGGTACAGGCCGACATTCATGCCGGAGAAGCTCATGCGCAGCAGGTCATCCAGCTCACTCTTGTCCACCCCCAGTTCGCGGGCGCGGGCCTCGGCGAATTGCGGGCGGACCAGCTTGGTGCGCTCATACCAGTCGTGCATCACTGCATTGGCTACCGGGTCCTGGCGCATCAGTCGGCTGACCTCGCCTCCCAGGCGGCGCAGTTCGTCGGGGTCGGGGCCGCTGAAGCGCGCCTCGATCTTGCTGTCGTTGCCGGGGCCGAGCATCAGTTGCTTGAACTTGGGCTTGATCTGCGGGTACTGCTCGGCGACATGCAGTTCCAACTGGTTGATCAGCGGCTCGATGCGCTCCAGGTTGTCGGTGCGCACCAGCAGCTGAGCGTAGTTGGGGTACTGCTTCTGCGGTGAGTAGGTGAGGATAAAACGCAGGGCGCCCTGACCGATTGTGCTGCTGACCGTGGTCACCCCTTCCTGCTCCAGTACATGCTGATCCAGTTCGGCCACCAGCTGCTCGGTGTAGCGGATATCAGTGCCCTGGGGTAGCCACAGGTCGATAAAGAACATCGGCGTATTGGACGGCGGAAAGAAGCTCTGGCGCACCTTGCCGAAGCCGGCAATGGCCACCACCAGCAATACCACCAGCATGCCCAGAGTGAGGCTACGGCGGTGCAGGGCGAAGTCGAGCAGGCGCCGGTAGCTGGTGAAGATCACCCCGCCGTAGGGGTCGCCCTGATCCTGGCCGGTCAGGGTCTGGTTATCGCGGAAGAACAGGCTGGCGAAGAACGGCGTCAGGGTGATGGCAGTCACCCAGCTGAGCAGCAGGGAGATCATCAGCACCTGGAACAGCGACAGGCAGAACTCGCCGGTGGAGTCGTCCGACAGGCCGATGGGGGCGAAGGCGATGATGGCGATCAGGGTGGCGCCGAGCAGCGGCAGATTGGTCTGGCGGACGATGCCCCGCGCTGCCTCCAGGGTGCTCTGGCCGCGTTGACGGCCGACCAGAATGCCTTCGACGATAACGATGGCGTTGTCCACCAGCATACCCAGGGCGATCACCAGGGCACCGAGGGAAATGCGCTGCAGCTCGATGCCCAGCAGGCGCATAAAGATAAAGCTGCCGAGCACCGTGAGGGCCAGGATCAGGCCGATCAGCAGGCCGCTGCGCAGGCCCATAAAGATCAGCAGCACGACGATCACGATGGCCACCGAGGCGACGAAGTTGATCACGAAACCCTGCACCGAGGCCTGCACTTCGGCGGCCTGGTCGTAGAACACCTGCAACTGCATACCGGCCGGGCGCTGGGCGTCCAGTTCGGCCAGGCGCGCGTTGATCGTCGCGCCGACATCCACCACGTTGACCTTGGGTGCGAAGGAAACGCCCAGGGTCAGGGCCGGCTGGCCGTTCATGCGGTAGAGGTTGCCCGGTGTTTCGCTAAAGCCGCGGCTGACCTGGGCGATATCGCCGAGAGTGACCTGCTGCGCGCTGCCCGGGTCGCTGATGATCAGGCGCTCCAGCTCGCGCACATCCTGCAGCTCGCCAGTGGGGTGCAGGCGGATCGACTCGCTGCCGACCAGAATGCGCCCGGCGTTGGACACCACGTTCTGCTGGCTGAGCACCTGGGCCAGGCGCTGCGGGGCGATACCCAGGGTGCTCATCTTGCTGCGCGAGATTTCCACCTGCACCTGCTCCTGGCGGGCGCCGGCCAGGCTGACCTTGCCTACGCCAGGCAGCAACACCAGTTCACGGCGCAGGTAGTCGGCGAAGTCGCGCAGCTCCTGGGCGCTGTAGCCTTCGCCGGTGACCAGCAGGAAGAAGCCGAATACATCACTGAAGTCATCGCGCACCTGTGGCGGGTTGACCCCCGGTGGCAGGTTGGGCTGCAAGTCGTTGATCTTGCGCCGCAGTTCATCCCAGATCTGCGGGATCTGCTCGGCCTTGTATTGGCTGTGCAGTTCCAGGCTGATCTGCGACAGCCCGGCACTGGAGATGGAGGTGACCTTCTTGATCGAGGGCAGCTGCTGGATGGCGTTCTCCAGCGGGTAGCTGACCTCTTCTTCCACCTGCTGCGGCGAGGCGCCGGGATAGCTGGTGATGACCATGGCGTTCTTCAGGGTGAAGGACGGGTCTTCCAGGCGGCCGATTCCGAGAAAGGCCAGCAGCCCGCCGATGCCCAGCACCAGAGTGACCAGCCAGCTGGTGACGCGACGCTGGATAAAGTAGCCGGCGATATCCATTTACAGCCCCCGCTCGCGTACCCAGGGCCTTACCGCCTGGCCTTCCTCCAGCTCGGCGCCACCCACGGCAACGATCTGCTCGCCGGGTTCGATGCCGCTGAGTACTTCGATGCTGTTGCGGCTCAGCTGGCCCACCTCGACCTGGCGGGCCGTCAGGCGTAGCACGCCGTCCTGCTCGCGAGCCACCCACACCTGCTTGACCTCGGGGCCGCTGTCGTCCGGACTGAACACCGCCTCCACCGGCACCAGCAGGCGGCTACCCAGGTCACGGCTGACCTGGGCCAAGTCAACCTTGACCGTGGCACTCATCCCCGGTAACAGGTTGAGACCCTCGGGACGCGGCATGGACAGGGTCACCTGATAGGTCAGGGTCTTGGGGTCAGGCTGGGTGCTGTGCTCCTTATAGACCGCCTCGAATTCGCGGCCGGGCAGGCTGTCGAGAATCACGCTGGGGTGATAGTCGCGGTTCTCTTCACGACTGCGCAGGTTGGTCAGCAGGTTTTCCGGCATCTGGAACAGCACATCCAGGCTGTCGCCGCTCTGCAAGGTGACGATAGGTTGCTTGGCCTGCACCATCTGGAAGTTATCCACATGGGTGTTGGCCGCTACACCGTCGAAGGGTGCGAGGATGCGGGTGTAGTCCAGCTCCTGACGAGCCAGGCTCAGGGCAGCGCTGGCCGAGTCGAGGGCGGCCTTGCGCTGGTCATATTCGGAGCGGGAAATCATCTGCCGCTCAAGCAGTTGAGCAATGCGCTTGAACTGGGCGTTGGCCAGGTCGAAGCTGGCCTGGCGATCACGTACCCGCAGACGCTGGTCGGTGTCTTCGATGCTGGCAATCAGCTGGCCGCGCTTGACCGGCTGGCCCTGCCGCACCTCCAGCGTCTTCAGCTGGCCGCCGATGCGAAAGGACAGCTCGGCTTCCTCGGTGGCCTTGAGGCGGGCGGGGAATTCGCGCAGGCGCTCGCTGGCGGGGTCTTCCACGGTAAACAGCTTGACCAGGCGCGGTGCCTGTTCCTGGGGGGCGGGTGCCTGGTCGCAGCCGACCAGTAGCAGGCTGGCCGGTAGGCACAGACAGAGGAGGGGGCGTAGGTTCAAGATGACTATCCCTGATAACGACACAATAGAAGGTCGCACCCAATCGAGTGCGTATGGCCGAGAGTTTAGGGGGTAATTGCTGCGATCTCCAGCGTGTTCGGCGACGCCAAGATGACCACCGCCCTGCTGGATCGGCTGACCCACCACTGCCACATCGTCGAAACCGGTAACGAGTCCTATCGCCTGCAACACAGTAGCTTGGCGGCCCAGGCCAAGATCAAATCACGGGAGCGAAAGCGTAAGGGCGGCCAGGAACCGGAGGACGATGAGTCGTTCTGATTTCATGGTGACGACGGCCTGCTGCATGGCTGCATGTGGCAGGTCTTCAACAGCTGAACTGGGACAGCGAGGGAGTGGGTTCAAAAGCAGCTGCGCTGGTAGACTTATCCACAGTTGCTGGTAACAAAATCAGCAATCCGCCCTGGGTCAAATTTCAATCGGCAGGGTGGGTCAATTTTCCATCAGCGCCAACAGTACAAGTATGTCGAGCAGATTCACTGCGGCGATATCATGGCTGGTTGAGCATCGGTCGCAGTGGAATGACTGGCTAGGGTTAGGCCACCAGCCGCAGTTGCGGGGCAAGGGCAAGGTAGTCTTGGGGCATGGTTGATAGGATTGCGGCGACTTTCTCTCGCGGTAGCTGGTCAGCGAGCAGCGCTTCAAGTTTGCCGAGCCGCTCCAGGACGGCGTGGGTACGATCCCATTGAGTACTGAACCGCTTGGCCGTCATCTTCTGCTCGACAAGTACCAGATAACGGCTGCGATCGTAGGTATAGCGCATGGTGACCTTGCTCGACGATCCGTCTTCATCTTGCTCCGAGAAGACCAGCTCGAACACCAGCCCCTGCGATGTCTTTCGCGCCGAGGACTCGACGTAGTCATCTTCGAAGAGATTGTCGATAAGTTCGCTGGGCTGAACGCCACGGGTTACGTGGAGAGTCGAGAGCTCATCAACCAGTATTCTGATGGATTCTAGACTCATTTCAGCATTCTCCTTAATTCATCGATGATCACTACCACGTACTCAATCGACTTGGTCAGTGAGCTGTTGTCACGGTCAGCAACCCTACCGAATTTCTTCACCAGCTTGGTGTAGATAAAGCTCACCAGTATACCGTCGTTAGGCATGTTGGGTTTCGCCATCGGTAGGTGGTTTTTGAATATCGGATAAAGGGTAGAAGCTTTTTCTTCGATTTGCAGATCGCTGAGCAATGTTGCGACCTCGTCCTGAGCCTTCTTGGTAAGGATCTCGCGGAGTTGCTTACGCGCGATTTCAGGCCGCTTCTCCACGAGGTTGGGGTCTATGATCTGAGCTGCTTTCTTTGTCTCAGCACTCAGGAAGACGTTCTTGAGCTGTGCAAGAACATCCGCGTCATAGCCCTCAATCCCCGGAAGCGCCTGGACCTTCTGCGTTGCGATGGACTCGACTTCGGCCCGTTTCTCCGAAAATATCTTGTTGAAGTCCAGATCTCCAAGGTAGGAGTCACGGTCACTCACAAATGCTTCGGAGCTGGAAACACCACCCAGGTTCTGCTCTTTGCGCGTGTAGTCCTCGTCCGTGATTGTGTAGTCGCGGGTGCGCTGGTGTTTGGCCCGATCAACCTCAGTCTGGAAGGCAGTCCACATCGAATCCAAGCCGGTCTCCTGGTGATAGATCACCACGGCGTTGTTATCGATCTCAAAAGCCGTGATCTCGTCGGCTGGGATCGCCCGCAAAACCCTGCCCACAATTTGTGCGAAGGCATTTTCGCTTCGGTAGGGACGGAAGAGGGCCAGAACAGTGAGGTAACGATGGTCGTAGCCTTCCATCAACATGTTCACGGAGATAACGACATCGCACTGGTGGTTATCGATTACCCGGAATGCCGCATCGATATCTGCTAACTCCATGTCGCTGTGCACTACAGCTGCAGTCAGGTTCTTGGATTGATACCAGGTGCGCAGGTCCTCGGCGTGGGTGATGCTGCAACCGACAGCGAGAATCTTGTGTGGCACGTCCGGAGAGGTTTTCCGGAGCTCATCCAGTTTCTGAATGCTTAGGTTGATTACGTCCATTGAGCATTCTGGAGACAAGGCTACGCTGCGCTCTACCCACTCTCGGTCCTTGAATTCGAGGACTTGCTCTTTGGAGAGCCGAACACCTGGCTGCTCGGTGACGGTGAAGTAAAGCTCATGAGCATTTACGGTCTCTTTCCTCAGCCACTTAACATACCGATCACGCATCACCTCGGAGAGAGGCGTCTTATGGATCAGTTTTCCTGGCACTTCTTGGTTGTCGCCGCGGAACGGCGTACCAGTCACAAAGATCTTCTTAGCCTTGGAAAAGTGGGCCAGGGTCTTTTGCCAGCTACGTGCCGGCGCATGGTGCCCCTCATCAATGATGATGAGGTCGAAGAAGTCGGACGGCACCCGCTTCGTCAGTGACTGTCCGCGCTCGTTGTATACCTGCTGGATGTTCGAATAGACGAAGTGGGCTTGCTCAAGGCTGGCCTGATGGGTATCAGACGTAAATTCGCATGTGACCGGCAGATCCTCGGCACTGAAAATCACATCGAAATTGATCCAGAAGTTGTCTTCTAGCAGCTCCTGTGTCCGTCGAATGCTCTGCTTGGTGACCAGGCCTGGTGTAATGATCAACACACGTCCCTTTGCCAGGCCGAAAGGTACGATGGAGATCAGCCCGCTTTTGCCCGTCCCTGTCGGCAGGACGATTAGTGCATCCTCGTTGGAGTTCTCGAAATGCTCCTGCGCCTTGATATAGGCCTCGATCTGGGGGCTACGCAGCTTTTTATTGCCAAGGATATTGGCTGCCGTTTCGGTGAAATAATTCATAGACAGTCGAGATTCCTATCGGCGACGCGCGCCAAGGTGCCTGCTCGCTGGACAAGCACTCGGCGACGGGGACAGAGGTAGTTGAGGTGCGGCGGACGTGGCATTGAAATATCCGTATTTCGGGCTGGGCATCACGAGATTCTGATGATGGTCGAGCGTGTGCACTACGACTGATTGTAGCCTAGTGACATCACGCTTTGGCGCCTGACTTTCTTGAGAATACCCACACGCCATCGTGTGCGTGGACAATTCAATGCTGAGCTTTGTAGCCAACGACAAGGTTCATCGCCACTAGGATGTCCAAGGGGTGGTCAGTGATGGCACCCCTGAGCCGTCTCAGGGTTCTGGCACCCGCTGACTACCATCATGATGGGCCCCATATCTGGATCACCAAGCCCACGCGGTACTCCCTTAAGCCAATTCAATGGACGGTATCTCGATCCAGCGGCAGTGGGCTGCGATCCTTGTTTATGGCACGCGGCATGTGTGTAGGGCACGTGTGAGGCGGGGGCTGGCTGTGTCAAACTTTATTCTTGGCTGCGGTGGGGCTTTTTGGGCGGGCGCGTTAGGCTGTGTCAAACTATGTTTCGGTTGTTGTGGCAGGCCCTAGCGCTGAAGCTAGCGGATTTTGCGGCCCTCTATGTCAAACTATATTCTGGGTATCCACCCGTCCATCTGGACGGGCTTTTGCGTTTCCATCACGCCGAAATCCTGCTCAGGTGCAGCTCTTCGGGGCGCAGCGTAAGCACGCGAACGCCCTCTCGGGTGACCGCCACGGTATGTTCGAATTGTGCCGAGAGCTGGCCGTCGCGGGTCACCACCGTCCAGCCGTCGCGCAGGGTACGCACGTCCGCCGTTCCCCGGTTGAGCATGGGTTCGATAGTGAAGGTCATGCCTTCGCGCAGGGTCAGGCCGGTGCCGGCTTTGCCCCAGTGCAGCACTTCGGGTGGCTCGTGCATTTCCCGGCCGATGCCGTGGCCGCAATACTCCCTGACCACCGAGTAGCGATGGGCGCGGGCATGGCGTTCGATGGCATGGCCGATATCGCCGAGGCGGGCGCCGGGTTTGACGGTTTCGATGCCCTTGCACATCGCCTCATAGGTGACCTCGGCCAGCTGACGAGCCTGGTCCGACACCTTGCCGATCAGGTAGGTCTTGCTTGAATCGGCGATGTAGCCGTTCTTTTCCAGGGTGATATCGAAATTCACCAGGTCACCGTCGCGCAGGATATCGTCGGCGCTGGGTACGCCATGGCACACCACCTCGTTGCGCGACGTGTTCATGGCGTAGGCGAAACCATACTGCCCTTTACTCGCCGGGCGCGCCTTGAGTTCACCCACGATGTAGTTATCCACAAGGTCGTTGACCTGCAGGGTCGACATGCCGAGCAGATCCAGGCGATCCAGGTAGCCGAACACGGACGCCAGCAACCTGCCGGACTCCGCCATCAGGGCGATCTGTTGCGGTGTCTTGCTCATGAGGCATCCGCCATTCTTGGCGGAACCACCACGCCGGCTGCACGCATCTCGGCGGCCATCAGCTCATTGAAGCTCAGCGTCGGGTTCATCTCGCAGAGCATGCCGATGCGAATCCAGAAACCCGCCTGTGCATTGATCGAACGGCCCGAGACGGCGCTCGCCCTGCGAATCTGGTCGTGCAGCTCGTCATCGATGTTGACGATGCCCATGGATACCTCCTTATATATGATTCGTATATGAAGCATATATAACTATGGGACTGATTTCACTCACCGATCATCAGTGAACAAGGCGTGCTCACCTCATCCTTTACACTATGAGCCGTATCCGCTGCCGTATGCAGGCAGTGGGATCATCTGAGTCACGCTGGAACAGGAGAGAGGATGAAGCGCGCGGATGTGAAACGCAGAACGAGCGAGGGGGTTGTGTTCGATACCCAGGTCATGGTCAATCCGGCCAATACCGCTGAGTGGATCGTATTTTTCAAGAAAGGCGCAGGGCGCAGCTTCTTTCTGGTTGATGAGGCCGAGCAGGTCGAGACCTTTGCCAGCCTGGATGAGTTGATGCCGGAGCTGCGGGCTCTGGGTATCAAGCGGGTCGAGGTGCAGCTCTAAGGGTGAGTTGCTAACAGTTGCCGTGGATCATCTTGTGGATATCCTTGTGATACCAGGCTGAAGCCTAGATAAACCGGGCTACTCAGCCTGTTGTTCAAAAACTGATCCTTGTCGCATCGTTATTCACAATAGCTCTGGATAAACTTCGTCCTATCTTGTTGATAAGTTCTCAGGCGTCAGCTGTCACGGGGCTTTCAGCGCTTTGTGCAGTTTCTCGCCAGATGACGGGTGGCTCAGTCGTTGCCAGGGCGATAAAGATGGCGGTGCGCCGAGTCATATAACGCTGATTCGGCAAAGACACCCGGATCGAGCACCCGCCCGACCAGAATCAGTGCCGTGCGGCGAAAGCCCTTGGCTGCGACCTTGGTCTCGATATCGGCGAGGGTGCCGAGCACCCAGTCCTGATCCGGCCAACTGGCCCTGTGGATAACCGCGATGGGGCAGTCGGCGCCGTAGTGCGGCAGCAGTTCGCCGACTATGGCCGGCAGCTGGCGCACGCCGAGGTGGATGGCCATGGTTGCGCGGTGCCGCGCCAGGTCCTGCAGTTGCTCGCCCTCGGGCATCGGCGAAGTGGTGCCGTAGCGGGTGAGAATCACGGTCTGGGCGATGCCCGGCAGGGTCAGCTCGCTTTCCAGCAAGGCCGCGCAGGCGGCGGTGGCAGTCACTCCGGGGATGATCTCGAAAGGGATACTCAGAGCACGCAGCTCGCGAATCTGCTCGCCGATGGCGCCGTACAGCGAAGGGTCGCCGGAGTGCACGCGGGCCACATCCTGGCCGCGCTCATGGGCCTGGCTCAGCAGCGCAATGATCTCACTCAGGTGCAGCTCGGCCGTGTTGATTACCTGCTCGGCGTTGTGGCCGTGCAGGACTGCTGCGGGAACCAGCGAGCCGGCATAGAGGATCACCGGGCACGAACGAATCAGGCGCTGGCCCTTGACGGTAATCAGCTCGGGATCGCCGGGGCCGGCGCCGATAAAGTAGACGGTCATGCTACGGGCTCTCTATCGAAGGTGGCCAACGCACAGGTGGCGTTGGCCGTGCGGGTTTTCTCGCCCAGCAGGCGAGCTGCCTTGCCCAGTTGCGTGGCCAGAGCCAGGGCGCAGGGTTCAGCCACAGCGGGGCTGCCCGTTACGGATCGGACGAGGGCACTGCCGGCGTTCTCCGACTGGTAGAGGGTGAGTGCTTCGGGGGGGAAGAACGTCAGCTCCAGATTCAAGTGGGTTGCCAGTTGATGCAGCCCCGGCTCGTCGCGCTTGTGGGCGATGCTGGCCAGTCCAACGAGGTTATCCACAGTCAACTCATGCTGGGCCAGGCTGTGGATGAGCAGGGCGAGCAGGTCTTGCTGGGGGCAGTCGCGCCTGCAACCAAGCCCAGCCACCACCATGGGCGAGGCGTCAGGGCCGGGGTTCGAGGGGCTAGGCATCATCAAGGGCGCTCGTGCTGTGCAGCGGCGTAGCTCACCATGGCGCATCCCACCGGTCAACCGCGATTGACCGGCCGCCGCGGCCTGCGTAGCCTTCTCGCTTTCGAGGTTCTTCCCGGTACGGCGCCGGGGAGCTAAGAGGGAACAGGGTCGATGCCCTGGCTGCCCCCGCAACTGTGAACGGTCTTACACCCTTCGATACACCACTGCCGTCAGGCGGGAAGGTGAAGGGCACGCAATGCGCAGACCGTGAGCCAGGAGACCTGCCTCGACTGACCAGCCATTTGCTCGGACGGGGTGATCCGATGCGGCCAAGCATGCGTGCGCCTGCCTGTCTGCCGTACCCGTCCGCCGAATTCACCGACGCCACGGGGCCCCCCCATGAAAACCCTCGCCAAACTGCCAGTCACCATCGTCACCGGATTTCTCGGTGCCGGCAAAACCACGCTACTGCGCCACCTGCTGGCCAATGCCGGCGGCCGTCGTATCGCGGTGATCGTCAACGAGTTCGGCGAACTGGGCATCGATGGCGAGATCCTCAAGCAGTGCTCCATCGGCTGCAGCGAGGAGGAGGCCAATGGCCGCGTTTTCGAACTGGCCAACGGCTGCCTGTGCTGCACCGTGCAGGAAGAGTTCTTCCCGGTGATGCGCGAGCTGGTGGCGCGCCGTGGCGACCTCGACCATATCCTGATCGAAACCAGCGGTCTGGCCCTGCCCAAGCCGCTGGTGCAGGCCTTCAACTGGCCGGAAATCCGCAACGCCTGCACGGTCGACGCGGTGATCACCGTGGTCGACAGCCCGGCGGTGGCTGCCGGCACCTTCGCCGCCTTCCCCGATCAGGTGGATGAGCAGCGCAAGCTCGACCCCAACCTCGACCATGAGTCGCCGCTGCACGAGCTGTTCGCCGACCAGCTGGCCAGCGCCGACCTGGTGATCCTCAACAAGGCCGACCTGCTCGACGCCGAAGCCCTGGCGGCGGTGCGCGCCGAGGTGGCCGAGGAATTGCCGCCAGCGGTCAAGGTGATCGAGGCCCATGGTGGTGATCTGCCATTGAGCGTGTTGCTGGGCCTGAACAGTGAAACCGAGCTGCATATCGACAGCCGTCGCACCCACCACGACGATGAAGACGTAGACCACGATCACGAAGAATTCGACTCGTTCCACGTGGAACTACCGGAAACCGAGGAGGCGCGCCTGCTGGCTGCGCTGAAGGATACAGTGACCAAGTACGGCATTCTGCGGGTCAAGGGCTTCGCCGCCATCCCTGGCAAACCCATGCGTCTGCTGGTGCAGGGTGTCGGTCAGCGCTTCGACCGCCACTTCGACCGCGCCTGGCAAGCCGACGAGCAGCGCATCAGCCGCCTGGTGGTGATCGGCCAGCAGCTCGACCGCGCGGCTATCGAGGCCGAACTGAAGGCGGCGCTGGCCTGAGTGATTGTGGGAGGGGCTTTAGCCGCGACCGCGTTTGCTGATCGTCGCGGCTAAAGCCCCTCCCACGATTTTGCCCCTCCCACGGAACGAACATGCACCTATTGCGCACCCAACCCGGCGCCCAACTGCCGGCCGACAGCATCGCCGACCTTGGCCAGACGCCTGCCGAGTTGGTGATTCTGTGCACGGGAGATTCGCACCTTTCGTTGCTGGCCGAAGCCGCCCGGCAACTCCCGGACGACTACCCCAGTCTGCGCCTGGCCAGCCCGGCGCAGTTGAGCAATAACGCCTCGGTGGATTACTACGTCGAGCAGGTGCTGCAGCACGCAAAGGTCATCCTGATCTCCGTGCATGGCGGGGTCAGCTACTGGCGCTACGGGGTCGAGCGTCTGGTGGAGCTGGGCGCGCGCGGCGCCACGGTGATCATGGTGCCGGGTGACGACAAGCCCGACCCGGAGCTGAATGCCCTCGGCAACGTCGCCGAGGAAGATAGCCAACGCCTCTGGCAGTACCTGCGTCAGGGCGGCTTGAACAATGCCCGGCAGTTGTTTCGCTGCATCGGCAGCCGCTGGCTGGGGCGTGACGACAGTTGGCAGGAGCCGCAGCCGCTACCGCGTGTCGGCCTCTATCATCCGCAGCGTAGCCCTGCTCAGTTGGCTGACTGGCAGACGCAGTGGCTGCCGGAGGCGCCCGTGGTGGCGCTGCTGTTCTACCGCAACCATGTGCAGTCGGCGAACACCGCCTTCGTCGATACCTTCTGCCAGCACCTGTTCGGCCAGGGCCTTAACCCGCTGACGATTGCGGTGGCGAGCCTCAAGGAACCCGCCTGTCTGGATCAGGTGCAGGACTGGCTGGACGAAACGAACGCCGCGCTGATCATCAACACCACCGGCTTTGCCCTGTCCAACCCCGAGGCGCCGCAGGCGCGAGTGTTCCGCCGCGACATCCCGGTGCTGCAGGCCATCTGCTCGCTGGATAACCAGGCGCAGTGGCAGGCCAGCGCCCAGGGCTTGGGCTCGCGCGACCTGGCCATGCATGTGGTGCTGCCCGAGCTGGATGGCCGGCTGATCGGCACCGCCATCAGCTTCAAGGGGTTGGCCTGGCGCAGCGAGCGCAGCCAGAGCGACGTGGTGTGCTACCAGGCGCATGAACCGGGTATGGTCTACGTCGCCGAATTGGCGAGTAAATTGTGCCAGTTGGCGATCAAAAGCAACGATCAGAAGCGAATCGGCCTGATCCTGGCCAACTACCCGACCCGTGATGGCCGCATCGGCAATGGCGTGGGTCTGGATACGCCGGCCGCCGCGCTGAATATTCTTCGTTCCCTGCAGGCGCAGGGCTACCCGGTGGAAAACCTACCGGACAGCGGTACCGCACTTGTCCACAGCCTGCTCGGTGGGGTTACCAACGATCTGGATGGCTTGGATACACGGCCATGTGCACAGAGCCTGGCGCTGGACGATTACCTGGGATTTTTCCACAGCCTGCCGCAGCAGAACCAGCAGGCGGTGCGCGAGCGCTGGGGCGAGCCGCAGAACGACCCGATGTTCCGTAGCGGGCGGATGATGGTTGCTGGCCTGCGTTTCGGTCTGTGCTTCGTCGGCATCCAGCCGGCACGCGGCTACCAGCTCGACCCGGCGGCGGTGTATCACGACCCCGATCTGGTGCCGCCGCATGGCTATATCGCCTTCTATGCCTGGCTGCGCACGGCCTTCGCCGCCGATGCGCTGATCCACGTCGGCAAGCACGGCAATCTGGAATGGCTGCCGGGCAAGAGCGTCGGCCTCTCCGAGGGCTGCTGGCCGCAGGCGCTGATCGGCCCGCTGCCGAATATCTATCCCTTTATCGTCAACGATCCGGGCGAGGGCGCCCAGGCCAAGCGCCGCACCCAGGCGGTGATCATCGACCACCTGATGCCGCCTTTGACCCGCGCCGAAAGCTACGGCCCGCTACGTGATCTGGAGCGCCTGGCCGACGAATACTACGACGCCAGCCAGCTCGACCAGCGCCGCGCCGTCGAGCTGCGCGGCGAGATTCTCACCAAGGTGCGCGAAGCCAGCCTCGACCGCGAATTGGGTCTGCAACTCAACGACGACGCCGATAGCTGGTTGCCGCAGCTCGACGCCTACCTGTGCGACCTCAAGGAATCGCAGATCCGCGATGGTCTGCATGTGTTCGGCGAGTCGCCCGCCGGGCAACTTCGTCGCGACACCTTGCTGGCGCTGCTGCGCATCCCCCGTTGTGATGGCCAGGGCGCCAACGCCAGCCTGCTGCGTGCGCTGGCTCGCGGTCTTGATCTGGGCCTCGATCCGCTGGACTACGATATGGGGCAGGCCTGGGAAGGGCCGCGTCCACAGGCGTTGCAGGTTGTGGATAACAGCCTTTGGCGCACGGCCGGTGACACCCGTGAGCGTCTGGAGCTGCTGGCGCTGAGGCTTATCGAACAGCGCCTGGCTGGCGAACGCAGCGAAGCCTTTGGCGCCGAGGTGGCGCTGATCCTCGACGGCCTGGCCGAGCATATCGCGCCGTTGCTGGATGCCTGCGGCGACGCCGAAATGGGCGGTCTGCTGGCCGCGCTGGAGGGGCGTTTCGTGCCTGCCGGGCCGAGTGGCGCGCCGAGTCGCGGACGCTTGGACGTGCTGCCCACTGGGCGCAACTTCTTCACCGTCGACGTGCGCCACTTGCCCACGCCCACTGCCTGGCGCCTCGGCGTGCAGGCGGCGGATCGTCTGCTGGAGCGCCATCTGCAGGACGAAGGCGACCACCTGCGCCAGCTCGGCCTGTCGGTATGGGGCACGGCGACCATGCGTACCGGCGGCGACGATATCGCCCAGGCGCTGGCGCTGATGGGCGTGCGCCCGGTATGGCAGCCGGGCAGCCAGCGCGTCGAGCGTTTCGATGTGTTGCCGCTGGAGCAGTTGGGCCGCCCTCGGGTGGATGTCACCCTGCGCGTGTCGGGCTTCTTCCGCGATGCCTTCAGCAACCTGATCCGTCTGTTCGACGAGGCCGTGCAGGCGGTGATCGAGCTGGACGAGCCGGAAGACATGAACCCGCTGTCGGCGCGGGTCTGGCGTGAGTCGCTGGCACTCAAGGACAGCGGCCTGGATGAAGCCGAAGCGCGGCGCCAGGCCGGCTGGCGGGTGTTCGGCGCCAAGCCGGGCGCCTATGGCGCCGGGGTGCAGAACGCCATCGAGGAACGCCTGTGGCAGAGCCGTGCGGACCTGGCCGAGGTCTACCTCAACTGGGGCGGTTACGCCTACGGCAGCGGCGCCGAGGGTGCGCCGGCCAGAGAGCGCTTCGTCGAGCGCTTGGAGCAGATGCAGGCAGTGCTGCACAACCAGGACAACCGCGAGCACGACATCCTCGATTCCAACGACTACTACCAGTTCCAGGGCGGCATGCTGGCGGCGGTGGAAACCCTGCGCGGGCTCAAGGTGGCCAGCTACTTTGGCGACAACAGCCAGCCGGATACGCCGCGCATTCGCAGCCTCAAGGAAGAGCTCAATCGTGTCGTGCGCGCCCGCGCCGCCAACCCCAAGTGGATCGCGGGCATGAAGCGCCACGGCTACAAGGGCGCCTTCGAGCTGGCCGCGACCATCGACTACCTGTTCGCCTTCGACGCCACCAGCGAGCTTGTGGATGACCACCAATACTCGCTGCTCACCGATGCCTATTTGCTGGACAAGGACACCCGCGACTTTATCCAGCAGCACAACCCGGGGGCGCTCAACGATATCCTCGAACGTCTGCTGGAAGCCCAGCAGCGCGGCCTGTGGGAGAATCCCGGTGAGTACCGCGAGGCGCTGGAAAACCTGCTGCTCGATAGCGAGGAGTCATGAAGCGACACTTTCCCGTAGGGTGGGTTAGCCGCCTGTCATGGTTGCTGGCCAACTCGCTGAAGCGGGTGCGGCGTAACCCACCATTGGCGTCACACGGAGTATCGCCTGGTGGGTTACGCGGCGCGCCGAGTTTTTCTGCAGATATAAGGCCGGCGTTTAGCGCCGCTAACCCACCCTACGGTTCGAGCGCGCAGCCCGTAGCCCGGATGCAATCCGGGAATTGCGCGCCCAAAGGCCCCGGATTGCATACGGGCTACGTCCATACCCACGGATCATGTCCATGACCGAACATCACTTCCCCCTCGCCGCCGTGGTCGGTGCTGATTCGCTGAAGCTGGCGCTGTGCCTGGCGGCCATCGATCCTGCTATCGGCGGGGTGCTGATCGAAGGCCCACGTGGCATGGCCAAATCGACCCTGGCCCGTGGCCTGGCCGACTTACTGGAGGGCGGGCGCTTCGTCACCCTGCCGCTGGGGGCGAGCGAGGAGCGCATCGTCGGCACCCTGGATCTGGACGCCGCGCTGGGCGAGGGCCGGGCGCAGTTTTCCCCTGGCCTGCTGGCCCATGCCGATGGAGGCGTGCTCTATGTCGATGAGGTCAATCTGCTGCCGGATCATCTGGTTGACCTGCTACTCGATGCCGCCGCCAGCGGCGTCAACCATGTCGAGCGTGACGGCATTTCCCATAGGCATACCGCGCGCTTCGTGCTGATCGGCACCATGAACGCCGAGGAAGGCGAGTTGCGTCCGCAACTGCTCGACCGCTTCGGCCTCAACCTGGCCCTCGATGGCCAGCCGCAACCGGCCGAACGCGCCGAGATCGTGCGTCGCCGCCTGGCCTTCGATGCCGACCCTGCTGCCTTCCTGCAGCGCTGGCAAACCGAGCAGGCTGCCCTCGCTGCCCGTTGCCAGAACGCTCGCCAGCGCCTGGCCGATATCCCGCTGGATGACGCCGCCCTGGGCGAGATCAGCCAGCGCTGCTTCGCCGCCGGCGTCGATGGTCTGCGTGCCGATCTGGTCTGGCTGCGCGCCGCCCGAGCCCATGCCGCCTGGCGTGGCGCGGCGGGCATCGAGCCTGTGGATATCGACGCGGTGGAGGACTTCGTCCTGCGCCATCGCCGTCGCCAGCCACAACCGCCTGCCGCCACACCGCCCGAGCAGAGCCAGGCGCCGCAACAGGCGCAGGAACAGAACCAGGCTGAAGGCCAATGGGGCGAGCTGCCCGCGCAGCCGCAGGCCATGGGCGAGCGACGCGTGCCGCCGCGCTGGCCAAAAAAGCCCTGAGCATCCGCCCGCGCACAGCCACAGGCGCGGATGCCCGCAACCGGCCCGGACGACTCGGCGGCGGCCTGCGTGGCGCGGCACGTATGGGCGCGCGCGGAAGCATCGACTGGTCAGCGACCCTGCGCCAGGGTCGTCCGCAACGCCGCGAACAGTTGGTGCTGCGCCCGCGCAGCCAGCAGGCCGACGAGCTGTGGCTGGTACTAGTGGATGCTTCCGCCTCGACCCGCCGACACGGTGCCCTGAGCATGGCCAAGGGCGTGCTCGCCGAGCTGTTCGACAGCGCCTATCGCCAGCGCGCGCGCCTGGCCGTACTGCAAGCAGGGGGCCGTGAGGCGCAGTGGTTATGGCAGGGGCGCAAGGCCAGCGCCGAGCTGCATCGCTGGCTGCAGGAACTGGGCGCGGGAGGCGGCACGCCGTTGCTCGCTGCGCTCAATCAGGCGGGTGACTGGCTGTCGCGTCGGCAACGAGCGAAACCGAGCGAACGCCAGCGCCTGCTGATCCTCACCGATGGTCGCCTGCGTGACCTGCTGCCCAATCTGGCGCCGCTGCCATGCCCAACCCTGCTACTCGACACCGAGCGCGCGCCCATCCGCCTTGGCCGCACCCGCCAGCTGGCGCAGGCGCTGCAGGCCGAGTACCAACATATCGATGATTTACTGCCTGTAGGAGCCGAGGACGCTGATCGCCGGCAAGCCGGCTCCTACGGGTTGTCCGTTACCTGGAGAACCCAATGAAAACCCTGCTGCTGGTCGGCATCGGCGCCGGCGACCCGGACTACATCACCTATCAGGCAATCAAGGCGCTGCGCCGTAGCGACGTGATCTTCCTGATGGACAAGGGCGCGGCCAAGCACAAGCTCAACGCCCTGCGCCGCGAGATTTGCGCACGCTTTCTCGATGGCCACACGCCGCGTTTCGCCGAAGGCCTGCAGCCGGAGCGCGAGCGTGATGCCGCCGACTACCGCGCCAGCGTCGACGAGCTCAACCGCGATAAACAGGCGGTGTTCGAGCAACTGATCGACGAGCAGATGGCCGATGGCGAGACGGCGGCCTTTATGGTCTGGGGCGACCCGTCGCTGTACGACAGCAGCATCCGCATCATCGAAGCCATCGCCGCGCGGCGCAGCGACTTCGTCTATGATGTGATCCCCGGCATCACCAGCCTGCAGGCGCTGACCGCACGCCACCGCATCCCGCTCAACAGCATCGGCCGCGCCGTGGAAATCACCACCGGCCGCCTGCTCGCCGAAGGCTGGCCGCAGGGCGTAGACAGCGTAGCGGTGATGCTCGACGCCAAGGACACCTACCGCCGTTTCGTCGGCCAGGGCCTGCATATCTACTGGGGTGCTTACGTCGGCACTGCCGATGAAATCCTTATTGCCGGGCCGCTGGACGAAGTAGCCGAACGCATCGCGGCCACCCGTGCCGAGGCACGGGAGCGCAATGGATGGATCATGGATAGTTATCTGCTGCGTAAGGAAGGTATGGCGTAGGGCCGAGGGCAGAAGCGGTGGACAAGAAGAGCGTTGTCCACCCTACCTGCAATCGTTCACACCCCAATGATGCAGCAGTATCGGAAGATGGTTAAAAATCAGTTTCCGCCGGGTAATTCGCAGATTTCTTCCTGATAAACCTGCATGCCGCGCGCCTGATAATTGGCCAGTGCAGCCGGGTGATCGAAGGTGCAGGTGTGTACCCAAACACGCTCTGTACCTGGCCACTGCCAGGCCGATTGAATGGCATGGCTGAGCAGTGGGCCACCGAAGCCGCGGTCGAGAAACTGCGGAGCCAGGCCGAAGTAGCGGATCTCCGTGCTGCGACCGTCAGGACGGAACAGCTCGTAGTAACCGGCGATGGCACCACGGTGATAGGCGACCCAGGTACGGTGTGCTTCGTTTTCCACCATGGCGCGCCACTGTGCGTCGCTCCAGTCGTCCAGATCACCCCATTCCCAGGTCGAGCCGACCAGTTGGTAGAGAAAGCGATTGAGCGCCGGTTGGGGTTCTTCACACTCGACGATCTGCAGGTCGCTGCGCTGCGGTTTGGCCTTCAGCTGGTCCGGCGAGGTCATTTCCAAGTAGTACGTGGTGTACGTCTGCGCCATCAGAGCCAACTCCAGGACAGCCCGGTATACACCCCAAACCCTTCCCCGGGTGTGGAGCGCGCCACATCGGCGCCCTTGTCGTCATAGCCCGGTGTAACGGTGGCGGCATAGCGCTTGTCGGTCAGGTTGCGCAGGTCGAGCCAGGCCTGCCAGTCGTCTTTCGGTGAGGCGTAGCCGAGGGTGGCGCCGAAGGTGGCATAGGCGTCGGCGTAGTAGGAATTGGCGTAGTCCACAGCCACTTTCGAGGCGTACTGGGTATTCACGCCGGCGTAGAAGCCGCTCGGGTGGTCGTAGCGGACTTCGGCCTGGTAGTAATGGCGCGGCAGGCCGGGCAGGCGGTTGTCGCCGAAGGTGTCGTCGTCGCGGTAGTGGAAGTCGCTGAAGGTGTAGGCCTGGCGCAGGCTCAGGGCGCCAGCGGCGCCGCCTTGCCACAGCGGGCTGGTCAGGCCGGCTTCGATGCCCTGGTGCACGGTGGGGCTGGCGTTGGATTCGGCGAAGACGTTGGGCTCGATCTCGACGGTGAGCAGTTCATGGCGCACCTGTGAGTAGTAATAGGTCAGCTCCCACTGGCCGAGCGCAGAGTCGCCACGGCCGCCGACCTCGAAGGTGGTGGCGGTCTGATTGTCCAGGCTGATGGCAGTGCTTTGACGATTGCTCCATGGCTGGTTGCTGGTGGGGAAGCGTAGCGGCGAACTCCAGAGCATCGACCAGGCATGCGGCGGCTCCACCGAGCGGCTGATATTGCCGAATAGCTGAACATCGGGGTTGAGCTGGTAGCGCAGGCCGAGGCGCGGGGCGTAGTCCCAGGTGTGTTCGCTGAGCCTGTCGCCGGTGGCCGGCCAGGTCACTTCGGCTTCGCGGCGGGTATGGATCAGTGCCAGGCCGCTGGTGAGCCACAGGTTAGGCGCCAGCTCCGTGTCGTTGCTGAGGTGCAGTACGTTGTCCGAACCCAAGTGCTCGTAGTCGCGCATCAGGGTGCCGGCGGGATAGGTGATAGTTGTGCCGCCGGACTCCACATTGATCGGCAGCGCTGCGGTTTCCCTGGATGTGCTGCTCGGCAGGTTGGTGGTGCTGCGCCAGCCGATGGTGGTCACGCTGTTCAGGCCGAACAGGGTATGGCGGCGCGTGTAGTTCAGAGTGCCGCTGATATCGCTGTAGTCCACGCGGATGCGATAGGCACCGCCGCGATAGGCGGTCTCGGTGATATCCATGGGGTAATGGTGGTAGGCCAGGCCGGCGACCAGGGTGGCGTCGTCGTCGATCTGCCAGGTGGTCTTGTTGGCCAGCCAGGTGCTGCCGGGTTGGTCGCGGTGGGCGTCGATGCGCAGGTTGTTGGCAGCGGCCTGACGCGGATCGTCCTTGAGCTGGGCCTTGGTCAGGCGACCGGGTGTTTCGTGTTCGGTCTCGCGGTAGCGCAGGTAGAAGCGCGTTTCCAGATTCTCGTTGAGCCGATAGCCGAAGTTGGCGGCGATGCCTTTGCCCTTGCCGGAGGCCTGATCCTGATAGCCGTCGGTGTGGCTGTCGGTCAGCGCCAGGTAGTAGTCGAAATCGCCCAGTACCTGGCCGGAGGCGATGTTGCGCTTCTGGTAGCCATAGCTGCCGGTTTGATAGCGCAGTTGCAACTTGGGCGCGGTGTAGCCGGTGTGGGTGATGTAGTCGATGGCGCCGCCCAGGGCCAGCGCGCCACGCTCGAAGCCATTGGCGCCGCGCAGCACTTCGGCGCGACTTATCCACAGCGGTTCCAGCAGTTCGTAGGGCGTGCCGCCGGAGCCGGTCAGCGGTAGGCCGTCGAGCAGAATATGCGTGCCGGAAGCGTGCGAACCGGGGCCACGGTTGATCCCCGAGCCACGCACGCTGATCTTCACGCCTTCGTTGCCGGGGGACTGGGCGTAGACGCCGGGCTGGTAGGCCAGCACATCGGCGACGCCGGCCACGCGGCCTTGTTCGACCTTGGCCATATCCACCACATTGGTGGCCCCGGGGACGCGGTTGAGCTCCTCGCGCGCAGCCTCTACTTCACTTACCTGTTCGCCGGTGACCTGCAGTGAATCGAGCTGCATGGGCTCTTCGGCGAAGGCGCTGTGGCCGATCAGGCAAGCGAGGGCGAGCAGGGTGAGGCGGGCAGGTTGGCGGGAAAACGGCAGGGGCAGCATGCAAGGGCTCCGTTGAGCGGGCGGCGAGTGTGTCTGATGGAGGCCGACGAGGATTCGTCACGCCAGCGCGGTGCTGGCGCGGGGGCACATCATGCCGGTTTTGCCCGTGCCGTGCAGCGGGCCGCTCAGGGAGAAGCAGGGCGGCCGCGCGACTGGCGGGCGCCCTTGTGGATAACCCTCAGGCCAGGCCGGCCTTGTCCAGCCCAAACTGCTTGTCGGCAGAACCAGGCGCGGTGCGAAACGCGACGTTGAGGCGGTTCCAGCCGTTGATGGCGACCACCAGGAAGCTTAGGTCCGACAGTTCCTGCTCGGAAAACTGCTCGCGCACGCTGGCGTAGATGGCGTCGGACACGCCGTGCGGCGACAGCTGGGTCAGGGCTTCCGTCCACTCCAGCGCGGCGCGCTCCTGCTCCGAGAACAGTGGCGACTCACGCCACACGGCGACATGGTGCAGGCGCAGTTCGCGGTCGCCATGGATCTTCGCTTCTTTCACGTGCATGTCGACGCAGAAGGCGCAGCAGTTGATCTGCGAGGCACGCAGCATGACCAGGTGGGCCAGCGGCGCAAGAAAGGGGCTGCGGGTCAGCAGCATGGAAAACTCGGCATATTTGCCGGAAGCCTTGGGGGAGAGTGCGAAGTAGTCGAGGCGCTGGCTCATGGTGATCATCCGTATCCGCGTTGAGGGGCGCGATGGCGTGACGGCCTGCCCCGGTAGCGGTGAATCTACGCAGCAGTGGCCCAGCCACATAGATCCAATTGTGCAGATTCGGATTGACCCACTTCCCTCAGCGACGAGCCTGCGACGGTGGAAAGCCGTACTCGCGCTTGAAGGCGGCGCTGAAGCTACTGAGGTGCTCGTAACCGGCCAGGTTGGCTGCTTCCTCCACCGACAGGCCCTGTTGGCGCATGGCCTGGTAGGCACGTGCCAGGCGCTGGCGGCGCAGGTAGGCGGCGATGGTGATGCCGTTGCGGCTGCGGAAGGCATTCTGCAGGTCGACCGGGTTGGTGCCGAGCTGGCGCGCCATGTCGGCGATGCTCAGGGTGTCCGCTTCGCCACTGTCCAGCCACTCCTTCAGGCGTAGCAGGCAGCGTTCGAGATGGCTGCCGAGGCGTTTCTCCGGCGGCGCATCGATGCCGCGCAGGATGTCGCAGGCCAGATCCAGGGCGAAGCTCTCGCGTTGCAGGCGTTGCATCAACGGCGGCAGGCTCGCGTCACGCTCGAGCAACTGGTGGGCGCGCTGGAGGATGTCCACCGAGGGTTGCCAGGGCAGGTTGTGCCAGTGGCTGCGGCTGAAGCGCAGCAGGGCGTCGCTGCGCAGTTGGCTGCCGAGGGCAAAGTGCTGCAGCCAATCCGGGGTGATGCTCAGGCACACCTTGGTTTCTTCGCGGCCGCTGCGCCAGTGACGCTGGAACTGGTCACTATCGGTGAGGTTGACCAGCATGGCGCGCTGGCCACCGGGGCGGGCGTCGAAGTGCAGGCGCTGGCGCGGCAGGCTGACTTCGGCTTCACCCTGCAGCAGGAAGGCGGCGGTGATACCCGGTGTCAGGCGGTTGTCGCTGCTGGCGTCGACCAGATCGCGGCTGTGGCTGAAGTACAGCACCAGGCCTTCGCTCAGCACTTGCACTTGTTGTTCGCCGTCGAGCACTGGCTGTTCGCCCGGCAGCTCGCGCTGGAAATACAGGTTGCCGCCCAGGGTGTGGGCGACATCGCTGAGCTGACCGCAGGTGAGGATCGTCATGCTGGCTTGACCGATGGAAGTTTCGTTGCGGCTAATTTTTCCTTCTTTTCGCCTAAGCGCGCAACATTGTTCAGAATTATTCTCATGTGCAATGAGGTCGCAACCGTCTTGGTTGCGTCACCAACGATCATGGGAATCACACAGCGATGGGTTTGCTCCTCACGCAAACGGCAGTGGTCGAGGCGGTCTTTCACGACCAGGTCGACGCGGCGCAGATACGCCAGTGGCTGGACGGCATCGAGCGTCTGATCGAAGACCGCCAGCCGTTCTTCTTCATTTCCAGTACCCGCGAGGGCAGCACCCTCGCCGAGGATTACCGGGCCATCCAGGGCGTCTGGTACAAGCAACACAAGGCGGCATTCCGAGAGGTTTGTCAGGGGCTGGTGCGCATTGCCTGTGATGCCGACGAGCAGACCCGTCTCGACACCCCGGCGCTGCATGCCGCCTGGGGCGTGCCTTATTTCGTCACCCTGGACAGGACGCACGGCTATCGCTGGATCGCCGAGCGCATGGTGAGTCATGCAGCGTCCGTCTGAGCAGGTGCCGGTGACCCGGCTGGCGCTGGCGGTGATCGTGGTGCTGTACCTGGCCCACGCGCTGCCGCTGTACTTCTTCAACGTGGCGATGCCGGCCATTCTGCGTAGCCAGGGTGTCGACCTGCGCTGGATCGGCATGCTCTCGCTGCTGTACCTCCCATGGGCGTTCAAGTTTCTCTGGGCGCCGCTGGTCGACCGGCATTACCTGCACAGCCTCGGCCGGCGCCGTACCTGGCTGTGGCTGACCCAGGCGGCGCTGGTGGCCGGCATTCTGCTGCTGGCGCTGACCGGGCTGGAGCACGGCCTGCTGCTGTTCGTGCTGGTGAGCCTGTGGATATCCACCTTCGCCGCCACCCAGGACATCGCCATCGACGGCTACACCGTGGAGTCGCTGGCCAGCGAGGATCATCGCCTGGGCAGCATGGCGCAAAGCATCGGCGTGGCGCTGGGCAGCATGTTCGGCGGTGCCGGCGTGCTGTGGTTGTACCAGGTGGTCGGCTGGCAGAGCGCGCTTCTGACCCTGGCCGGCCTGAGTGCCTTGACCATGCTGGCGGTGGTGCGGGTCGATGATCGCCTGCCGACGCAGGCCGAGGCGGCCAAGCCGGGTTTCATCGCCACGTTCAAGCGCCCGGAGATCCGCTGGGCGCTGCTGCTGATCCTGGTCTATCGCCTGGTCGAGGCGCCGGCCATGGCCATGCTCACGCCGATGCTGGTGGATCGCCAGTGGTCGTTGACGCAGATCGGCCTGCTGATGTCGGTGGCCGGCGCCAGCGTCGGGCTGCTCGCCGCCGTGGCGGCTGCGCGCCTGCTGCTGCGCCAACGAGCGGCGACCCTGCTGCTACGTGCCGGCTGGCTGCGCAGCCTGGCCTACCTGGCGGTCGCCGGGCTGCTGCTCAGCGGCCTGGCCGACGGCTCACCGCTGTGGCTCGGCACCATGGTGCTGGTGCTCCTGGCCATCCGCTACCTGGCGATGACCAGCCTCTACGCCCTGTTCATGCAGCTCTGTTCGCGGCAGCAGGCCGGCACCGACTTCACCGTGCTGGTGTGCTTCGAGCTGCTGGTGTTCTTCGTAGGTGGCTCGCTGTCGGGCTTCCTCGCCAAGGGCCTGGGCTACGAAACCTATTACCTGCTGCTGGGCGCACTTTCAGTGCTCAGCGTCCTGCTCTGCAAACCTATCGTCCGGTCGATCCAGGCCGGCTCCGGCAATCATTGACGCGCTTTCTCTGGGGGAAACCATGAGGCATCTTTCGGCATCCATGCAGGTCACCTTGCTCAGCCTGGCGGTAAGCGGCGCGCTCCACGCGCAGGCCGATGACACCGCGACCAGCCAGGTCAAGGAACTCAGCCCGATGGTGGTCACCGCCACCCGTTCGGCCAAGAGCATCGCCGAGATCGCCGGCACGGTGTACAGCATCGACCGCGAGCAGGTTGCCGAGCAGGCCGCTGCCGGCCGTTCCACCGCCGATATCCTCGGCCAGTTGGTGCCCTCGCTGGCGCCGAGCAGCGGCACCACCAGCAACTACGGCATGACCATGCGTGGGCGTACCGTGCAGGTGATGATCGACGGCGTGCCGCTGACCGGCTCGCGTGACGGTTCGCGCCAGCTCAATAGCATCAGCCCGGCGATGATCGAGCGCATCGAGGTGATCTCCGGTGCCACCAGCATCTACGGCGCCGGCGCCACCGGCGGCCTGATCAATATCATCACGCGCAATGCCGACGACGAAACCAGCGACTTCAGCAGCCGTATCGGCCTGCGTACCCCCGGCAAGGCGGCGCGTGACGCCATGGCCTACGAGGCCTCGCAGACCGCTGCCTTCCACCAGGGCGCGGTCAGCGGTTTCGCCGGCCTGAGCTTCACCAAGCAGGGCGAGATTCGCGACGCCCATGGTGATCGCATCGGCCCGGAAATCTCCCAGACCGACCGCCAGGACACCACCAGCTTCGACTTCAACGGCCGCCTGACCTGGCACCTGGACGATGACCAGCAACTGAGCGCCGGCGTGCGCTACTACGATGACGAGCAGGACAGCGACTACGGCCCGGACTACGGCCCCAACCTGTCGGCGTTGCTGGTCTCGAACTACCAGCCCAGCCACAACGCGGTGGACGGTTTGAAGCTCGACGACCAGCCGCGCACCCGTCATTACGGCGCCAATGTGCAATACCTCAACCGCGATTTGCTGGGTGGCCAGCAATTGACCGCCGAAGCCTACTACCGCAAGGAAAAATCGCGCTGGTTCCCGTTCGCCAGTCGTGCGGCCAATGCCGCGTTGCCCGGTGGGGTGGCCAACGTGGTGCTGCAGTCGAGCACCGACATCGACGTCTGGGGCGTGCGCACCGCCTTGCAGAAGGGCTTCGAGCTGGCCGGCCGCGATCTGCAACTGACCTATGGCCTGGATCACGAGCGTGAGCAGGATAGTCAGGACGGCCAGTTCTACGACTTCAATAGCTTCTTCACCAGCAATGGCCTGAACTATCGCGAGACCTACAGTTCCTCGATGGGCCCGGACGTGGAAGTGAGCAAGACCGGCGCGTTCCTCCAGGGCGACTACCAGCTCACCGAGCGCCTCAGCCTGCAGGCCGGGGTACGGCGCGAAACCATCCGCAACCAGGTGGATGACTCCACCCCCTATGGCGAGGCAGTCACCGCCGCCACCGTGGCTGGCTACCAGGCGCGCACCCTGGAAGGCGGCAACGTGCGCCACAGCGAGACCCTGTTCAACCTCGGCGCGGTGTACAAGCTGACCGACACTCAACAACTGTTCGCCAATTTCTCCCAGGGCTTCAGCCTGCCCGACACCCAGCGCATGCTGCGCGACGTGCCGGCCAGCTTCGTCATCGATAGCAGCAGTATCGATTCGATCAAGGTCAACAACTACGAACTGGGCTGGCGCCTGGGTGATGCCAGCGGCCTGAACGCCGGGGTGACCGCGTTCTACAACACCTCCGACAAGGTGGTGCAGTTCAACCGCGATTTCAGCGTCTCGGTGGCCGACACCGATGAGCGTGTGTGGGGCGCCGAAGGCAACCTGCAGGTGCCGGTGGTCGAGGGCTGGACGCTGGGCGGCACCCTGGCCTACACCCGTGGCCAGTACAAGGACGCCGCCGGCAACTGGCGCGAGCTGAATGCCTTCCGCGTTTCGCCGCTGAAGGCCACCGTCTACAGTGACTGGCGCTTCCTCGATGGCTATGGCGTACGCCTGCAGGCGCTCACCGTGGGCGGCAGTGACCGCGCTTATGACGACGCTCAGTCCGCCGCGATCAGCCCAACCATCCGCGCCACCCCGGCGACCAAGATCCAGGGCTATACCGTGGTCGACCTGATCGCTCACGCGCCCTGGCTAGGCGGCGAGGTTGGTTTCGGCGTCTACAACTTGGCCAACCGCGACTACAAGACCGTCTACGGTCAGCAGGCCGAGGCCACCTACGGCGTCATCTCCAGCCTGCCGGCGGCGGGGCGTACCTTTGGCTTGAGCTACTCGGTGCAGTACTGATCGTTCAGCGCTGGTAGCTCAGCGGCCGCTTCGATGACTCCGGCAGCGCCAGGCCGCCTGCCATCAGCAGCACGGTGATCGACAGTGCGCGTTTACGTCCGATCCGATCACCGAGAATGCCGAAGACGATGCTGCCCAGTGGGCGCAGGGCGAACGACACGGCAAACACGGCGAAGGTCTGCAGCAGCGCCAGGGTCGGGTTGCCCGGTGGGAAGAACAGCGAGGCGATGGTCACGGCGAGAAAACCGTAGACGGCGAAGTCGAACCATTCGACGAAGTTGCCGATGGCCGAGGCGGCGATCACCTTGTGCAAGGTGGCTGGGCTGACTTGCTGACCTGTGTTGATGGCATTCATGCGACGCTCCTTATCCCTGATTTAGACGGCTTCAGGCAGGTTACGGAGCGATGGGTGGGGCGGGCGCTTCGCAGGCGACAGCGGCGTTGCCGTGAGCGACCTCAGCCCTGGGGAAACTGAGCCGGGTCGGAGAAGCAGGTGCGCAGGTGATCGAACACCAGGCGCACCCTTGGCGGCACCGGGCCTTGCTGCGGGCGATAGATAAACAACTGCCAGGGATCGGGTGCCTGCTCGGTCAGCACCGCCTGCAGTCGGCCGCTCTCCAGGTAGGGCTGCGCCAGGTAGGCGGGCAACTGGCCGTAGGCCAGGCCGGCGAGCACGGCCTCCAGCTCGGCTTCGGGGTCGTCGCATACCAACGCTGGCGCAGGTGGATGCAGGCTGGGGCCATGGGCGAAGGTCCACGGCCAGGGACGGCCGGTCTTGCGGTCGATCAGCACCGACAGCGGCCGCTGCTGCAACTCGTCGAGGGTGCGCGGCTTGCCGGTGGCTTTGATCAGTTGCGGCGTGGCCACCACCTGCAACGGCACCGGCGCCAGGGCGCGGGCGACATAGCGGCTGTCACGCAGGAAGCCGACGCGGATGCCGATGTCGATCTGCGCTTCCACCGCGTCGGTGATCTCGTCCTCCAGCCGCAGGTTCAGCACCAGTTGCGGGTGCTGCTTGAGCAAGGGCTGCAGAAAACCCACCAGAAAGCGTTTGCCGATGGCCTGCGGCGCGGTGATGCCGATGCGCCCGGCGATGGCCGATTCGGTTTCCGCGTGATGGCCGCGAAACAGCGCATCGAAGTCCTCCAGCATCTGCCGGGCGCGCAGCGCGTAGGCCTCGCCGAAGGCGGTGATATGCACCTGGCGGGTGTTGCGGTGAAACAGAATCTCGCCGAGTTCCTCTTCCAGCGCCTTGATCGCACGGGTCACCGCCTGCGGTGAAACCCCCAGGCGAGTCGCTGCCTCGCGGAAATTGCTGCAGTCGGCCGCGCTGCAGAAGATGCGGATCATCTCCATGCGGTTGAGCATGTCGGGGTGCCTCTGTATTCCAGAATATGGAATAGCCTAATCCAAACTCTTCCATTCATTGAAACGAAAATCGCCTCTAACATGAGCCCATGTCCAGCGAGCGACGCTGGACACTCCAACGAATCGAGAGAGGCTTACCCATGAGCAACAACATTTCCGGCAAGGTCGTGGTCATCACTGGCGCCAGCAGCGGACTGGGCGAAGCGACTGCGCGTCATCTGAGCAAGCTGGGCGCCAAGGTGGTGCTGGCCGCACGGCGCAAGGAGCGTCTCGAGCAACTGGTCAGCGAGCTGGTCGCCGCTGGTGGCGAGGCTGTGGCCTACACCACCGACGTGACCCGCGCCGATGAGGTCAAGGCGCTGATCCAGGGCGCACTGGACAGCTTCGGCCGCGTCGACGTGCTGATCAACAACGCCGGGCTGATGGCCATCGCACCACTGAGCGACGTGCGCGTCGAGGAGTGGGAACGCATGATCGATATCAACATTAAGGGCGTGCTGTACGGCATCGCGGCGGCGCTGCCTGTGTTCCAGCAGCAGAACGCCGGGCACTTCATCAACATCGCCTCGGTGGCCGGGATCAAGGTGTTCAGCCCGGGCGGCACCGTCTACAGCGGCACCAAGTTCGCCGTACGGGCCATTTCCGAAGGCCTGCGCCATGAGGTCGGTGGCAGCATCCGCACCACCACCATCGAACCGGGTGCAGTGGATTCGGAGCTGAAGTTCGGCAGCTCGCACCAGCAGAGCCGCGATTTCGTCGTCGACTTCTACAAGCAGGCGATCCCGGCGGAATCGGTGGCGCGCGCCATCGCCTACGCCATCGAGCAACCTGCCGACGTCGACATCAACGAGATCGTCCTGCGCCCGACCACGCAGGAGTTCTGATCCACAACCGCTGTTGCAGGCGCTTGCGATGCTGGTTCAGCCGAGCCAGCATGCGGGCGCCTTTTTCGCTTTCAGGAGCCTGTATGAGCGCCTCTATCCGTCCCGTCGACCTGACCAAGGCCTATCGTCTGCTCAACCACGGTCCCACCGTGCTGGTGTCGGCGCGTCATCAGGCTGTGGATAACGTCATGGCGGCAGCCTGGTGCTGCGCCCTGGATTTCGACCCGCCGAAGCTTACCGTGGTGATCGACAAGGCCACGCGCACCCGCGCGCTGGTCGAAGGCAGTGGCCTGTTCGCCATCCAGGTGCCGACCGTGGCGCAACTGCAGCTGACCCAAGCGGTGGGCAACGCCAGCCTGACCGATGATCCGGCGAAGCTGGCGCATGCCGGGGTCGAGTTGTTCGAGATGCCAGGCCACGATGTGCCGCTGGTGGCGGGCTGCTCAGCTTGGCTGGTCTGCCGGCTGCTCGATGAGCCGCACAACCAGCAGGCCTATGATCTGTTCATTGGCGAGGTGATTGCGGCCTGGGCGGACGAGCGCGTGTTTCGCGACGGTCGCTGGCATTTCGAGACGGCCGACCCGAGCCTGCGCAGCCTGCATCACGTGGCGGGCGGGCACTATTACGCGATTGGTGAGGCGTTGAAGGCCTGATGCCGGGCGTGCTTAGCGCGCCAGCGGCAGCGCCACGCCGATCAGCACGAAGAGCACGCCGCAACTGCGGTTGAAGGCGCGGCCGCCGCGCTGCAGCCAGGGCCGCACGCGGAAGGCCAGCAGCGCCAGCAGCAGCTCGACGAGGAACTCGACCACGGCGAAGGTCGCTGCCATCACCACGAACTGCACGGCCAGGCCGCGCTGTGGGTCGAGGAACTGCGGCAGGAACGCGCCGTAGAACAGGATCACCTTGGGATTGGACAGCGCCGACAGCAGGCCTTGGCGAAACAGCCGGCTGGCGCTGGGGCGGGTGCCGCTGTCGGCCAGGGTCAGGTTAATCGGCGGCGAGCGCCACAGTTGCACGCCGAGCCAGACCAGGTAGGCGCCGCCGATCCACTTGAGCGCCAGCAGCGCGGTGGGCGCGGTCTTGAGCAGGGCGCTGAGGCCGAACATGGCCAGTGCGATCAAGGTGCTGAAGCCGACCACGCCGCCAAGGATGGTGGCCAACGCCAGGCGCGCGCCGTACAGCCCGCCGTGGGTCAGCGCCAGCAGGCTGTTGGGGCCGGGCGTCAGCGCCAGGCCGAGGGTGGCGATGAAGTAGACGAGCCAGAGTTCGAGGGCCATGCGGGTCTCCTGTGAATGCGTGGCAAGTCTAGTCAGCGACAGTGTCGTGATTGAGGTAGATTCTGGTCATCTAACGGTTGATTCTGGACTGCCATGGCCGAACGCCCCGATCTGCGTTTTCTCCTGCTGCCACTGCCGGAGTTCGCCCTGCTGCCCTTCGGTGGCTTTCTCGACAAGCTGCGTTTCAGCGCCGACGACGAGGACTACAGCCGCCAGCGCTACTGCGCCTGGACGATTCTCGGCCTGCAGCCAGGGCATGTGCCGTCCAGCAGCGGTGCGGCGCTGCGGATCGAGGCCACGCCGGAACAACTCGATCTGGCCGACTTCGACTACCTGGTGCTGTTCGGCGGGCGTAACGCGCAGGCCACTGCCGCGCTGGCGCCGGCCTATCAGGCTTTGCTGCGGCGTGCCGCCCGCGCCGGGGTGAAGCTGGTGGCGATCGACAATGCCAGCTTCCTGCTCGCTGCCTGCGGCCTGCTCGACGGCCATCAGGTGGCGGTGCACTGGCGCCATGAGGCGGAATTTCGCGCCAGCTTTCCGCATCTGCGCCTGGCTCGTGAGCGCCTCTACTGCCTCGATGGCGCACGGATTTCCTGCGCTGGCGGTACTGCGGCCATCGACCTGGCGGTGGAGCTGCTGGCCCAGGGCAGTGGCCGGGCGCGGGCGCTCAAGGGCCTGGCCGACATGCTGGTGGACGAGACGCGCAGCGGCCAGCATGCACTGCGTTCGCTGCACACGGCGCCGAGTGGCGAGCGCCATGTCGACCGCGCCATCGCCCTGATGCGCCATGGCCTGGCCAGTGCCGACGGCATCGAGCAACTGGCGGCCAGCGTCGGCATCAGCCGCCGTCAGCTCGATCGTCTGTTCCAGGCCAGCCAGGGCATGAGTGCGCGCGAATACTGGAACGAGCTGCGCCTGCAGCACGTGCGCTGGCGCCTGCTCAACTCCAGCCACAGTCTGGCGCAACTCGCCGACGAGATCGGCGTCGGCGATGCCAGCCACCTGGGCAAGCTGTTCCGCCAGCGTTTCGGCCTGGCGCCCGGAACCTTCCGCCGTCAGGGCGGTGTGTTGTAGGAGCCGCGCCTCGCGGCGAATGTGGCGAATAGCCGGCTGCAATTGCTTCGCGCCGGGGCGACGCGCCTACGGAACAGGGATGACAGCGGCAGAGAGGATCATGACTCGATATCCGGGTACCAACGCGGCGTATACACCCACTCACCGCCATCGGCACGGGGAAAGCGGCGGGTCTGGCTGGAGCCGATGATCACCAGGGTGCGCATGTCGACCATCTCCGGCGTCAGCTCGCCGAGAGTGAGGCTGCGCAGGGCTTCGGCGGGGCGGCTGATATCACGGCCAAGTACCACCAGGGTTTCCGGCGCGCGGTGCTGGCGCAGCAAGTCGAGCGCGCGGCCAAGTTGCCAGGGGCGGGATTTGGAAATCGGGTTGTAGAAGGCCATGGCCAGGTCGGCGATGGCGGCATGTTCCAAGCGCTTTTCGATCACCGCCCAGGGCTTGAGGTTGTCCGACAGGGAAATCAGGCAGAAGTCGTGGCCCAGCGGCGCGCCGGCCTTGGCAGCAGTGGCCAGGGCGGCGGAGACGCCCGGCAGCACTTCCAGCTCGACGCCGTGCCAGACCTCGTTCTGCGGGCTTTCCAGCGCCTCCATCACGGCGGCGGCCATGGCGAACACGCCGGGATCGCCCGAGGAGATCATCACCACTCGCCGGCCCGTGGCGGCCAGTTCGAAGGCGTGGGCGGCGCGCTGCAGCTCCTCGCGGTTGTCGCTGGGGTGCAGGCATTGATCGGCACGCAGCGGGCCGGCCATCTTCACGTAGGTGTCGTAGCCGAGCAGGTCTTCGGCCTCGTCCAGTGCGCGGCGCACGGCGGGGGTCATATGCTCGGCGGCGCCTGGCCCGAGGCCGACCACGCTGAGGCGGCCACGGCGTTGGCCGAGGCGCTCGATATCCAGTGGCCGCTCGCCCAGCAGCAGGCGCAGGCCATCGTCGGCATGGCGCTCGGGTGGCAACTCGCTCGTGCTGTGGATAAAGCGCAGCGGCAGTTTCAGTTCATGCGCCGCCGCATGCAGCTCGGCATTGGCCATCCAGCTTCGGTCTGCAAGCAGGCAGGCCAGCGCCTGGGGCGCCAGGTTGGCGGCGCTCAGGGCTTGGTGCAGGCGAGCGGGTAGGTTGGGGCCGGGGCGTTCGATCAACGCGGCGGCGCAGCGCGGGTGGATCAGCAGCTCGTCCGGTTGCGCCGGACGAGCCTGCGCGGTGATATGGATAACCCGGCTGGCGGCGTTATCCACAGGCAGTTGCGCGCTTTCCAGCCAGGGCGCCTGACCTTCGATGCGCACTGTTTCGCCGCCGAGCAGGTCGCTGACGAAGCGCTTACCTTGCTGCAGATCGGCCAGCGCATAGCCGGCCGGCGGCTCCAGCAGGCAGGTGCCGAAGCGCAACTCGCCGCTGGTGGTGATGGCCGGTGCCACCCCCAGGTGCGCGGCGATCTCGCGGGCCAGGCGGTTGACCCCTGCCAGGCCACCGAGCAGCGGTACTACGGCGCTGCCGTCCTTGGCCAGGGCCAGCACCGGCGGCTCGGCGCCTTTTTCTGCCAGCAGCGCGCCCAGGCTGCGGATGACGATGCCGGCGGCGCACAGCACCACCAGCGGCTGACCGGCGCGATAGAGGGCGCGCAGGGTGTCGCCGAACTCGTCGTAGTGGCGCTCGGCGCCGTCGGCGCGCCCGCGCAGGCCGTGGATCACCGCCTGTGGATAAAGCGCCTTGAGACGTTGTGCAGTGGCCAGCGCGCTGGCGCCGAGGATGACGATGTTCATGCGGTAAATCCTGTAGCCCGGATGCAATCCGGGGAATGGGTTTCCCGGATTGCATCCGGGCTACGAACGAATGAATGTGAAAGCGGTTTACCCGGTCTTGTCCTGTAGGAGCCCCGCCCCGGGGCGAAGCTTTTTAGCAGGCTGTTGAAAAACTATCTGCGTTGCCACTGCTGCGTTAAAAACAGGCTCAAAATGCTCATTTACAGCTCGTAAACTCCGCTTTTTCGCCTGTTTTTGCCTTGCACTGGCTGCCTCGCCGACGTTTTTCAACGGCCTGTTAGGTGTGCCGCCAGTTAGACCGTCTTCGCCGCGTGGCGCGGCTCCTACAAGATCAGCTCGCAGGCATCAACAATCGGCGCGCAGCAGCTCGTTCACCCTCGCCATTTCTGCCCGGGCACCAGAATCATGGAGAAGTACGGCGAATCCATCGGCTCCACCTCATCCAACGGCACGATCTTCTGGGTGGCCATGGTCGCGCGTTCGACATAGTGGGCGCGGCCATCCAGGCCGAGCTTGCGCAACACGCGGCGCACCTTGTCGAAGTTGCGCCCGAGTTTCATCACCACCGCCGCCTCGGCGTCGCGCAGGCGTTGTTCCAGCTCGTCTTCCGGCAGCACGCCGGAGAGCACGCTCAAGCTCTGGTTGCGGTACACCAGCGGCGTACCGAGCACCGAGGCGCAGCCGAGCATGGAGCAGACGCCGGGCACCACTTCCACCTCGTAGCGCTCGGCCAGGCGGTCATGCAGGTACATATAGGAGCCGTAGAAGAACGGGTCGCCTTCGCAGATCACCGCCACGTCCTGGCCGGCGTCGAGCAACTGGGCGATCTGCTCGGCGCAGGTGTCGTAGAAATCGGCGATCACATCCTCGTAGCTCAGCGGCGGGGCGAGCTTCTCGGTAGTCACCGGGTAGACCAGCGGCAGGCGCTGCTGGGTATCGCTCAGGTGCTCTTCGATGATGCCGAAGGCATTGCCGCCGTGGCCGGCGTTGTGCTTGGCCTTGGCCACGAAGTAGGCCACCACTGGTGCGCCTTTGAGCAGGCGCAGCGCCTTGAGGGTAAGCAGCTCGGGGTCGCCGGGGCCGACGCCGAGGCCGAGCAGACGGCCAGCCATCATTCCACCTCCGAGGCGAGGGCGTTGACTGCCGCTACCGCCATGGCACTGCCGCCACGGCGGCCCCGCACGATCACGTAGGGCACGCCACGGCTGTCTGCGGCCAGCGCATCCTTGGATTCCGCCGCGCCGATAAAGCCCACCGGCATGCCGATGATCAGCGCCGGCTTCGGTGCGCCGGCATCGAGCATTTCCAGCAGGTAGAACAGCGCCGTGGGGGCGTTGCCGATCACCACCACGCTGCCTTCCAGGTGTTCGCGCCAGTGCTCCAGGGCCACCGCCGAGCGGGTGTTGCCCAACTCGCGGGCCAGCTCCGGCACGCCGGCGTCGTGCAGGGTGCAGATCACCTCGTTGTTCGCCGGCAGGCGCGGGCGGGTGATGCCCTCGGCTACCATGCGTGCGTCGCAGAGGATCGCTGCACCGGCGAGCAGCGCGGCGCGGCCAGCGGTGCCGGCACCGGGGGAGAAGCGCAGATCCTCCACCACGTCGACCATGCCGCAGGCATGAATCACCCGCACGGCGAGTTTTTCCAGATCGGCGGGGATGCCGTCGAGGTTGGCCTCGGCGCGGATGGTGGCGAAGGAGCGGCGGTAGATTTCCTGGCCGTCGCGGATGTAATCAAGCATCGGATGTTCCTGCGGGGTGTTGGCGGGCGAACCAGGCGCCAGCCTCGTCGATGGTCATGGCCGGCGCCAGCAGACGGCCGAAACCGGGCGTCTCGGGCGTGCGTTGGTAGAGCTGGTAATGCTCGGGCGTGCTGGCCAGCAAGGTGTAGGGCTGCACCCGGGCGCTGGCGCAACTGCGTGGGCAGGCGCTGAGATGCACCTGCGGGTGGGCGCCGCTTTCGCGCAGGCGTTCGGCCAGATGCAGGGCGTGGCGCTTGCTGTCGGCCAGGCCGCGCGCGCAGGCCGCCGAGCCGGTGCAGGCGACCAGGCCGAGCAGCGGCTCGTCGGCATGGGTCAGCAGGCCCAGCTGGTCCAGCTCTGCCAGCAGTTCGCGGGCGCGAGCTTCGGGGACGTTGCCCAACAACAGACCTTGCCAGGGCGTCAGGCGCAACTCGCTGTCGCCGTGGCGCTCGCTCAGTTCTGCAATGGCGAGGAGTTGGTCAGCGTACAGGCGACCCAGCTGGGCGCCGGCCGCCACCACACGCAGGCCGCTCTGCGCCTGTGGATAAATCCCTGCCGGAGCGCGTCCTAAGCCAGCCCTCGGCTGCCAACAGGCCGGCACAGGTTGCAAGGGGAAATCCAGTCGAGTCTGCAGGCGTTGCAGCAGGTCGTTTGCCGGGATATGCGCCAGCAAGTGACGCATGCGCGTTTGTTCCGGAGTGGCAAGTTCGAGGAACAGCAGCAGGAGCTGGCGTACCAGTTCGACCGCCTGCGTCACCTCCACTCGCGCCAGTGGCGCGTCGCTGGGGCAGCCGGCCAGACCCAGCAGCAGGTGGGTTTCATCCTCGGCGGCCAGCCACAGGTCATGGGGGTGTTCGCGCATGGCCAGGGTTTCACCGCCGTCCATTTGCAGGGCGAACTTGGGCGACAGCGCATGCAATGCCGGGGTGTCTTGCAACAGGTCGAGCAACTGGCTGGCCAGCGGGCGTACGTCCATCCGTGCCTGCGGGTCGAGGCCGGCGGCGGGGCTGAGCAACAGGTTGCGCACGTCGTCGGCAGCGGCTACCCGGGGGCCGAGTTCGGCGGCGAGCAGGGCGTCGATCAGCGGTGCTTCCTGGCCCGGTAGCACGCCACGGATCTGCAGGTTGCTGCGGTTGGTCAGCTCCAGCACTCCACTGGCACAGTGCCTGGCCGCCTCGGCAATCGCCCGCGCCTCGGCGCTGCGCAGCACGCCGCCGGGCAGCTTGACGCGGCAGATGCCGCCATCCAGCGCGGGGACGATGCGTAGCAGGCCGGGGCAGGCGGAAGGGCGGACGGATGTGGACAAGCGGTCACCTGTGGATAACGACGCGGCGACCAAACCAGCGAAATCCGCCCACGGGAGGATTCCATGGCATCGGTACACCCCGCCCGATGTTGGCACTCGCGACCAGCGTTCGTCGGCAGGTCTCCTGGCTGACAGGTCATGATCCGCTGCGCCTTCCCGGTTAACAGGCCGTTGAAAAACTACCTACGTTGGCAATACGGCGTTAAAAACGGCCTCAAAATGCTCATTTACAACACGTAAACTGCGCTTTTTCGGCCGTTTTTGCCTTGTCTTGCCTACCTCGCCTACGTTTTTCAACGGCCTTTTACCCAGTGGCCGATTGCATTGGACTCGCTGTTTACAGTTGCGGGGGCAGCCACGGTTTTACCGTGTTCCCTCTTGGGGACGCTCTGAAATAGCCGTTTACCGTCACTCCCGCGAAGGCGGGAGCCCAGTTACTACTGAGATTCTGGATTCCCGCCTGCGCGGGAATGACGACTATTTCAGTGTTTCCTTAGGCCCTTTACTGAGTCGTATCGACTCATGGGGCACCGACGAAGGCTGTATTATGCCCGCTTTGCCCGGCGTCGCGACACGCGCCCTGTCGGCTACTTGCGAGGAAGGTGGATGAAACCCTGGTTGACCCTGGTCGGCATCGGTGAAGACGGCTACCCCGGTCTGGGCAAGGCCGCGCGCCGTGCACTGCTGGCGGCTACGCACATCGTTGGCGCGCCGCGTCAGCTGGCCTTGCTGCCGCCGTGCATCAGTGGCGAGCGGGAAACCTGGCCCAGCCCCTTCGACCTTGAACCACTGCTGGCGCGGCGTGGTGAGGCGGTGTGCGTGCTGGCCAGTGGCGACCCGATGTTCTACGGCGTGGGCGCCAGCCTGGCGCGCCAGCTGCCGGCCGATGAGCTGCTGGTATTGCCGGCGCCGTCCTCGGTGTCGCTGGCGGCGGCGCGCCTGGGTTGGCCATTGCAGGAGGTTGAAGTGGTCTCCTTGGTCGGTCGGCCGCTGGCCACGCTCAATGCGCGGTTGTACCCCGGCACGCGCCTGCTGGTATTTAGCGCCGACGGGGACACCCCCACGCAGGTCGCCGAAGTGCTGCGTGCGCGCGGTTTCGGCGCCAGTCGCCTGACCCTGCTGGAACACCTTGGCGGGCCGGATGAGCGCCGCATCGAAGGCCTGGCCACGAGCTGGGACTTGCCGCGCGGCGCTGACCTCAACCTGCTGGCCGTGGAATGCCTGGCGGCCGCCGATGCCAAGGTATTGCCGCCTACCTGCGGCCTGCCGGACGAGGCCTACCGCCACGACGGCCAACTGACCAAGCGTGACGTGCGCGCAGTGACCCTGGCGCGGCTGGCGCCGCTGCCTGGCGAGCTGCTGTGGGACGTCGGCGCCGGTTGCGGTTCCATCGGCATCGAATGGATGCGCGCCCACCCGGCCTGCCGCGCCATCGCCGTTGAGGCCAACGAAGGGCGTCAGGCCCATATCCGCCACAATCGCGATGCCCTCGACGTCCCCGGGCTGCAACTGGTCGCCGGGCATGCGCCCGAGGCGCTGGCCGGATTGCCGGCACCGGATGCCATCTTTATCGGCGGCGGCGTCACCGTACCCGGCGTGCTGGATGATTGCTGGGCCGCACTCAAGCCCGGCGGGCGTCTGCTGGCCAATGCCGTGACCATTCAGAGCGAGGCGGCGCTGGTGGCCTTCCGCGAACGGCAGGGTGGCGAGCTGCTGCGGCTCACCGTGGCCCAGGCGCAGCCGCTGGGCGGTTTCGACACCTGGCGCGCGGCGTTGCCGATCACCTTGTTGGCCGTGCGCAAGCCATGAGTGCGCGCGTCCTGCTGCTCGGCGGCACCACCGAGGCGTTGCGCCTGGCGCGCCGGCTTGGGCCGGAGACGATCTACAGCCTGGCTGGGCTGGGCCGGGTGCCGGATGATCTGCCGTGCCGCGTGCGCGTCGGCGGCTTTGGCGGTACTGATGGGCTGACTGCGTTCATTGCCGCAGAAGGCATCGAGCTGCTGCTGGATCTGACCCACCCCTACGCCGCGCAGATCAGCCATAACGCCGCCCGCGCCGCCGAGATCGCCAGCGTGCCCTGCTGGGCACTGCGCCGCCCCGGCTGGCAGCCGGGTGAGGGTGACGACTGGCGCGAGGTGGATGGCTGGGATCAACTGACCCGTGCGCTGGTGCCGTTCCAGCGGCCGTTTTTCACTTCGGGGCGCGAGCCGCTGGCGCATCTGCACGAGATTCCCGAGCACCAGCACTGGACGGTGCGCTGCCTGCAGGCCGAGCCGGCGCCAACCCGCGCCGAGATCATCGGTGCCCGTGGGCCGTTCGCGCTGGACGAGGAACGCGCGCTATTCGCGCGCATCCGCTGCGACGTGCTGGTGAGCAAGAACAGCGGCAGCGCCTCCACCGAGCCGAAGCTGCAGGTGGCCCGTGAGCTTGGATTGCCGGTTTTGCTGTTGCGCCGGCCTGAGTTGCCGGTGGTAGCGCGCGAGTTCGCGGAGTTGGACGCTCTCTACGAGGCGCTGTCCCTGTAGGGCGGGTGAAACCCGCCAACGCCGGCCTGGCGGGTTGCACCCGCCCTACGCTTGCGATCGTCGCGGCGGTTGCATCGCCTTTTACGTCCACCGTTATGGTGGACGTAAAAGGCGACGTCCACCCGGATTGCCTTCACAGCTCGACGCGCTGCTAGACTGCCGGCCCGTTCTGGAGACCGTCATGAGCCAAGCCCCTTACGCCCGCATCCTGTTTATCGGCCCCGGCCTGGGGCGTGGTGCATCGTCCGAGCGCCTGCAGCAACGTATCGAAGCGCTGCTGGACGAGGCGCATCTGCATGACAGCGAGCAGGAGGGTTTCTGGCAGGCCATCATCGATGCGCCGCGACCGCTGCTGGTGGTGGATCTGGAGCCACGCGCCGACGTCGCGCACCGCGACTGGCTGCGTGAATGCATCGCCAAGCGCGGTGACGGGGCAGATGTGTTCGTGGTCTGCACGGCGCTGGAGGACGCCTGGCTCGATGGCCTGGGCGCGCTGCTCGAACGCCGCGAAGCGCATCTGCCCTGCAGTGATGTGCCGCCGGTGCCGGAACATCACGCCTGGTCGCAGATTCCGCCTCATGCGCAGCGCCTGCTGCTGTGCAACGGCCCGCGCTGCACGCGCAAGGGCGCGCTGGGCTTGTGGAAAACCCTGCGTCAGCGGCTCAAGGCCGCCGGCAAGCTGGAGTGCGAGGGCGGTGTGCATATCACCCGCAGCCAGTGCCAATTTCCCTGCGATCTGGGCCCGACCGCAAGCCTTTATCCACAGGGCGAGTGGTACGGCATCAAGGACGAGGCGGCGGTGATCCTTCTGGTCGATGAGCGCCTGATAGCGGGTAGGGCGCTGCCGGATTTGCGTATCGATGAGCAGGGCGGCAACTAGTTGCCATGGTGGACAAGCTGCGCGTTGTCCACCCTACGCCTGAGTCCAACCCACGAGTGGACTTACGGCCGTCAAAGCGCCTCCCACAATTGCCCCCGCGCCTTGACTTGAGCGGGGACGAATGGTCATATCCGCCCCGCTTCAGGTGTCTCACGCCGCCGTGCGTGAGGTGAAACGGGAAGTCGGTTGAAGTCCGACGCTGCCCCCGCAACGGTAAGCGAGCGACCGCATCGATACGCCACTGTGCGCCACGCGCATGGGAAGGCGATGCGTTCATGACCCTCGCAAGCCCGGAGACCGGCCTGGAGTCGTTTGTCTGGCAACCCGCGGTGGGCGGGCGTTGACTCCAGTAGGGCGCCGCCGTGCCCCTGTCTGCTGTTGCGCATTTCCATCGGATTGCCGTGCCTTTTCTCTTTGCGATGGAAGCAATATGGCGCGCTATCCCCTGTTCCAACCCTGTGCATTGTTCGCGTTGCTATTGGCTGCTTCAGCCATGGCCAGCGCCTCTCCAGTCGATCTGCCTGACGTCACCGTCCAGGCGCACGTTGTCGAGGAGGGCGAGAGCGATCTGCATACGCCCACCACGTCCGGCTCGCGCCTGCAGCTTTCGGCCCTGCAAACCCCGGCCAGCACCAGCAGCCTGAGCGGCGCCGAGGTACGTGGGCGCAACAACCTCTCGGTGCAGGACGCCGTGACCCGCACGCCGGGTATCAGCAGCATCGGCTCGCCCGGCAATGGCGGCACCGCGCTATCGGCGCGCGGCTTCACCGGTCACTCGGCGACCATGCAGCTATACGACGGTACTCGCCAGTACGTCGGCGCCGGCACCGTGACCTTCCCGGTGGACACCTGGTCGGTGGCGCGCATCGACGTGCTGCGCGGCCCGGCCTCTGTGCTCTACGGCGAGGGCGCCACCGGCGCGGTGATCAACGTGGTGCCGAAGAAGCCCTTCGCCGGCGAGATCCGCAACCAGCTGCGCCTCGGCTACGGCAGCGACGACCGCCGTCAGGCTGCCCTGGATAGCGGCGGTTCGCTGAGTGACGAACTGAGCTACCGCTTCAACATCAATCAGCAGGCCAGCAATGGCTGGGTCGACCGGGGTGATTCGGATAGCCTGGCGCTCAGCGCCGCCCTGCGCTGGGACGCCAATGACGACCTGAGCTTCACCCTGTCCCACGATCATGGCGAGCAGAGCCCGATGCGTTATCTCGGCACGCCGCTGGTGGCCGGCAAGTACCGCGAGAGCATCCGCGAGCGCAATTACAACGTCGCCGACGCGGATATCCGCTACAACGACCAGATCACCCGCCTGGTGACTGACTGGCGCATCAGCAACGCGCTCAGCGCCAGCAACCAGCTCTACTACATCAAGACCCAGCGCTACTGGCGCAATGCCGAGGCCTATCGCTGGCAGCCGGGCGATACGGTCGAGCGCAGCGAGTTCTACCGGATCAAGCACACCCAGGAGCAGGTCGGCGACCGCCAGACCTTCACTCTCGATCACGCCCTGTTCGGGCTCGACAGTCGTACCGTGGTGGGTGTGGATTACAACCGCATCCACTTCGCCCGCCAGCATGATTTCGCCAGCAGTTTCAGCGACAGCGTGCCGCTGGCCGGCTCCGGCGGCGGCCAGTACCAGAGCACCGATCCGCTCGGCTACGGCCCGCGCGAGCGCAACCTGGCGCGGCAGTTCTCGCTGTTCGCCGAGAACCGCACCCAGCTGACCGAGCGCCTGTCGCTGGTGACCGGCGTGCGCCGCGATCAGGTGCATCTGCAGCGCGACAACCTGATCGATGGCAGCAGCGCCGACCGCAGTCTGAGCGGAGACAACTGGCGCGCCGGCCTGGTCTTCGCCCTGACCCCGGAGCTGTCGCTGTACGGCCAGTACGCCACCAGCACCGAGGGCGTGAGCAACCTGCTGACCCTCAACCCGACGCAGCAGCAGTTCGACCTCAGCGAAGCCAGGCAGAGCGAAATCGGCCTCAAGCAGATGTTCTGGAATGGCCAGGGCGAGTGGACGCTGGCCGCCTACCACATCGTCAAGAAGAAGCTGCTCAGCCGCGAAACGCCGACCTCGCCCACCGAGCAGATCGGCCAGCAGTCGTCCGATGGCCTGGAGGCCACGCTGGAACTGGCGCTGGGTCAGGGCTGGCAGGTGTCGGCCAACGCCGCCCTGGTGCGCGCCGAGTACGACGACTTCATCGATGGCGGCGGCGACCGCAGCGGCAATCGCCCGACCGACGTGCCGCGGCGCACCGCCAACCTGTGGCTGAACAAGACGCTTGGTGGCGGCGTGGAGGCCGGTATCGGCGCGCGTTATGTCGATGCGCGTTATGCCGACACGGCCAACACCGCCAAGGTGCCCGGCTACACCGTGGTCGACGCCAACATCGCCTGGCAGGCGTTGCCGGATGTGCGCCTGGGCCTTGAGCTGAACAACCTGTTCGACCGCCAGTACGCCACCAGCGCCAACAGCGACGGTGAGCAGTGGTACCTGGGCGCGCCGCGTTCGTTCTTCGTCACGGCGGATTACAGCTTTTGAAGCGCGCGTGTCTGTGCAGGCGTGCCGCGCGTGGAGACTTTGTGTGTCAGTGAATAGTGCCGCTGGCTGGCCTGCCAGTCTGTTCCCGCCACCCGCGAGCCGCCGTACGGCGGCGCCTGAGCCGCGCCTGCGCATCCGTGATCTGGCCTGGTCGCCGGATGGCCAGCGCGCCTTGCTCGAGGCCATCGATCTGGAGATCGGCGATGGTGAGCTGCTCGGTCTGATCGGCCCCAACGGCAGCGGCAAGACCAGCCTGCTGCGCTGTGCCTACCGCTTCCAGAAGCCCAGTGCTGGCAGCGTCGAACTGGACGGTGAGGCGCTGTGGCAGCGCTCCCCGCGCTGGAGTGCGCAACGCGTGGCGGTGGTGCTGCAGGAGTTTCCGCAGGACTTCGGCCTGCGCGTGCACGAGGTGGCGGCCATGGGCCGCACGCCGCACAAGGGGCTGTTCGATGGCGACGATGGTGAGGATCGACGCCTGGTCGATGAGGCGCTGGCGCGGGTCGGCCTGAGCGAACGGGCGCAGCAGGATTTCGCCCGCCTGTCCGGTGGCGAGAAGCAGCGTGCCTTGCTTGCCCGCGCGTTGGTGCAGCAGCCGCAACTGCTGATCCTCGACGAGCCGACCAACCACCTTGACCCGCGCTATCAGATCGAGCTGCTGCGGCAGATCAAATCGCTGGGCCTGGCGACCCTGGCCAGCTTCCATGATCTGAACCTGGCGGCGGCTTTTTGCGACCGCCTCTGCGTGATTGATCAGGGCCGCCTGGTGGCCGTTGGCACCCCCGCCGAGGTGCTGACCGCCGAGCTGCTGCAGCAGGTGTTCGGCGTGCAGGCGCTGGTCGATACCCATCCACTGGCGGGGCATCCGCGTATTACCTGGATCGTTTGATGAGTCTGTGCCATTCGCGGCTGAAGCCGCTCCTACCCACGCTCGTGCTCTCGGCGCTGCTGCTGGCCAGCCCCGCCTGGGCCGTGACCGTCACCAGTTGCGACCGTCAGGTGAGCGTCGCCCAGGTGCCGCAGCGCGCTGTCAGCCATGACGTCAACATGACCGCCATGCTCCTGGCCCTGGGCCTGAAGGAACGCATGGCCGGCTATACCGGCATCAGCGGCTGGAAGACCCTCGATCCAAGCATGCGCGCGCAGTTGAACGGCCTTCCCGAACTGGCCGCGCGCTATCCCTCGCTGGAGAACCTGCTGGATGCCGGCACCGACTTCGTTTTCGCCGGCTGGAACTACGGCATGCGCATCGGCGGCGAGGTGACGCCGGCCAGCCTGGCGCGCTTCGGCATCCCGGTGTACGAGTTGAGCGAGTCCTGCGCGCACATCATGCCGGGCCGCGTCGCCAGCCTCGACGATGTCTACACCGACCTGCGCAACCTCGGCCGCATCTTCGCCGTCGAGGAGCGTGCCGAGGCTTTGGTGCAGGGCATGCAGGCACGGGTGGCGGCCGTGCAGGCGCGCCTGGGCGAGGTGCCCGCTCGACCGCGGGTGTTCGTCTACGACAGCGGCGAAGACCTGCCTTTCAGCGCCGGGCGCCTGGGCATGCCGCAGCCGCTTATCGAGGCGGCCGGCGGGCGCAACGTGATGGATGGTGTGGCCGGCAGCTGGATCAAGGTGGGCTGGGAGGCGGTGGTCGAGCAAGACCCCGAGGTCATCCTGATCGTCGACTACGGCGAGCGCACGGCGGCGCAGAAACGCGACTTTCTCCTGCAATACCCGGCGTTGCAGGGCGTGACCGCGATACGAGAGAAGCGCTTTGTGGTGCTGCCCTATCTGGCCGTCACGCCGAGCCTGGACAACGCCGCCGCCATCGAAACCCTGGCCGCTGCGCTGCATCCCGAGGCCTTTGCGCCGTGACGCGCTTTCGCCTGTTGCTGCTTGGCCTGGGCGTGCTGCTGGCGCTGTCCTGTTCGCTGTCGCTGGCTTTCGGCGCGGCGCAGGTGCCGCTCGAACGGGTGTGGGCGATTCTCGGCCAGCACCTATTCGGCATCGCGCCCGAGGTGCCGGTCAGTGCCGGTCAGGCCAGCATCGTCTGGCAACTGCGCGCGCCACGGGTGCTGCTCGGTGCGCTGGTCGGCGCCGGGCTGGCGCTAGTCGGCACGGTGCTGCAGGCCGTGACGCGCAACCCGCTGGCCGATCCGCATCTGCTCGGCGTCAGCTCAGGTGCGGCCTTCGGTGCGGTGCTCGTGGTGCTCTACCTGGGCGAGTTCGCTGGGCTGCTCAGCTTGCCGCTGGCGGCCTTCGTCGGCGCGTTGGTGAGCATGCTGCTGGTGCTGGCCATCGCCAGTCGCAGTGGCCGGCTGCAGAGCGACCGCCTGCTGCTGGCCGGGGTGGCGGTGTCCTTCGTGATGATGGCGGCAAGCAACCTGCTGCTGTATCTGGGCAACCCCCATGCGGCCAGCTCGGTGCTGTTCTGGATGCTCGGCGGCCTGGGCCTGGCGCGCTGGGAACTGCTCTGGCTACCGGCGCTGTGCCTGGCGCTGGCAATGGTCGTGCTGCTCGGCCTGGGCCGCGCGCTGAACGCGCTGATGGCCGGCGAGCAGAGTGCGGTAAGCCTGGGCCTGGAACCGCGCCGGGTGCGCCTGCTGGTATTCGTGGTGGCCTCGCTGCTCACCGGCGTACTGGTGTCGCTGTCCGGCGCTATCGGCTTCGTCGGCCTGATGCTGCCGCACGTGGCGCGCTTTCTGGTCGGTGCCGAGCATCGTCGCCTGCTGCCGGTGGCGGCATTGCTCGGTGCGCTGTTCCTGGTCTGGGTCGATGTCGCTGCGCGCACCTGGCTAGCGCCGCAGGATCTGCCCATCGGCATCGTCACCGCGGCTATCGGTGGGGTGTTCTTCGTGGCCCTGCTCAGGCGCCGTTAAGGTCGGCCCGATGCAGTAAGATGTGGCATGTGGATATTTCTCGAGCCGCCCATGCCTCTGCCGCAGCGCCCCCGCTACCGCGTTTTGCTCACTGTGCTGGCAATTATCGCCGGCTTGCTGCTGAGCCTATGGCTGGGCGGCCGCTATGCCGAAGAACGTGCATGGGATGAGCGCAGCGTCGAAGCCCGCGGACAACTGCAGCTCTACGCGCAGTCGATCCGCACCCTGGTCGAGCGCTTCAGCTCGGTGCCCGAGGTGCTGGCGCTGGACAGTGACATCCGTAGCCTGCTGCGCGCACCACAGGATCGCCAACTGCGCCTGGCGCTGAACCAGCGACTGGAACGGCTCAATGCGGCTGCCGGCTCTACTGTGCTGTACCTGCTCGATGCCCGTGGTGAAACCCTGGTGGCCAGCAACTGGCGCGACTGGAGCAGCTTCGTCGGCAACAACTACGCCTTCCGTCCGTACTTCCAGAACGCGGTTCGTGAAGGCGGCGCGCGTTACTTCGCGGTGGGCGTGACTACTGGCATTCCCGGTTACTTCCTGTCGCATGTGGTTCGCGATGATGACGGCGAGCTGCTTGGCGTGCTGGTGGTCAAGCTTGAGCTGGAAGAGCTGCAGCGCCAATGGGTCGATCAACCCGGTGTGCTGCTGGTCGCCGACAGCTATCAGGTGGTGATTCTCAGCAACAAGCCGGCCTGGCGTTTCCGCGCCCTGCAGCCGCTCGACGAGCGGGCGCGGGCCGAGCTGGTGGAGGTGCGCCGCTATGCCGAGCAGGCGCTGCAGCCGCTGGCGCATCAGGTACACCGGCATGTCGATGATGATGCCGACTGGGCCGGTTTCGACGGCCCCGACGGTACAGCGGATTATCTCTGGCAGCGCCTGCACCTGCCCGAGGAGGGCTGGACCCTGCACCTGCTCAGCGAGCCGCTGGGCCTGGCCGACAGTATGCGCAGTTACCGTCTGGCGGCTGCCGGGGTGTGGATGACCTTCGCCTTTCTGTTGCTGTTTCTCTTCCAGCGGCGCAAGAACCAGCGCTTGCACGCCGGCATCCGCGAACGTCTGGAGCGCGAGGTGGCGCTGCGCACTGCCGAACTGCGCGAGGCCCAGGATGGCCTGGTGCATGCCGCCAAGATGGCCGCGCTGGGGCAGATGTCGGCGGCCCTGGCGCATGAGATCAACCAGCCGCTGACCGCCCTGCAGATGCAGCTCGGCAGCCTGCGCCTGCTACTCGACAGCGGCCGCCCGGAAGCCGTACGTGATGGCTTGCAGCGTATCGATGGCCTGCTGCAGCGCATGGCCGCGCTGACCAGCCACCTCAAGACCTTCGCCCGCAAGACCCCGGCCGGCCTCAGCGAGCGCCTGTGCCTCGGTGATGTGCTGGAGCATGCCCTGCAGCTGTTGGCGCCACGCATGCGCAGCGAGCAGGTGGAGCTGCGTACAGAGATCGATGACCAGGTCGAAGTGCTTGGCGATGCCATCCGTATCGAACAGGTGATCCTCAATCTGCTGCACAACGCCCTCGATGCCATGGCCGAGAGCGAGACGCGGATCCTCCTGGTGCGCATCGCCCGCGAAGACGATGGCTGCCTGCTCAGCGTCGAGGACAGTGGCGGTGGTATTGCCGAAGAAACCCTCGGTCGGGTGTTCGAACCCTTCTTCACCACCAAGCCGGTAGGGCAGGGGTTGGGGCTTGGGCTGGCGGTGTCCTACGGTATCGTGCGCGATCTTGGCGGCACGCTGGAGGCGCATAACGGTGAGCTGGGTGCGGTATTCACCATGAGGCTGCCGGCCGCGCCTTGATACCGTGGCGTAGGGTGGATGACGCTTCACCCATCCACCGATGGCCCCCAATCTTGGTGGATGCAAACAGCGTCATCCACCCTACGACCAGGGTTTGCAGGCTCGGCCATCGCGGCTAAAGCCGCTCCTTGGGTTCTCATCCTTAGGCTGCGGGTTGCCTCTGCGGATTTCATCCGGGCTACACTGCGGCCTGTTCTCGAGAGGAGGTGGCATGAGCGCTCAGGTCATAGTGGTCGACGACGAAGTGGCGATTCGCGAAGCGGTGCAGCAGTGGCTGGAGCTGTCCGGTTTCGAGGTGCGCAGCTGCGCCAGTGCAGCCGAAGCCCTGGCCCTGGTCGACCGCGACTTCCCCGGCATCGTCGTCAGCGATGTGCGCATGCCCGGTACTGATGGCCTGCAATTGCTCGACAAGCTGTTGCAGATCGATACCGACCTGCCGGTGATCCTGGTCACGGGGCATGGCGATGTGCCCATGGCCGTGCAGGCACTGCGTCAGGGCGCCTATGACTTTATCGAAAAACCCTTCACCCCCGAGCGTCTGCTCGACAGCGTGCGCCGTGCCCTGGATAAGCGCCGTCTGGTCTGTGAGAACCGCCAGCTACGCCAGCAAGTGGCCGACAAGGGCCGTATCGAGAGCCAGCTGATCGGCATTTCCCGGCCCATGGAAAACCTGCGCCGGCAGATCCTCGAACTGGCCGGCACCTCGGTCAACGTACTGATCCGCGGCGAGACCGGTAGCGGCAAGGAGCGCGTGGCGCGCTGCCTGCACGACTTCAGCCCGCGCGCGAGCAAGGCCTTCGCCGCGCTGAACTGTGCGGCGATTCCCGAGACCATTTTCGAAAGCGAGCTGTTCGGTCACGAGAGTGGCGCCTTTACCGGTGCCCAGGCGCGACGTATCGGCCGCATCGAGCATGCCGACGGCGGCACCCTGTTCCTCGACGAGGTGGAAAGCATGCCGCTGGCGCAGCAGGTCAAACTGCTGCGCGTGCTGCAGGAAAAAACCCTGGAACGCCTCGGCTCGAACAAGAGCATTCAGGTCGATCTGCGGGTGATCAGCGCGGCCAAGCCGGATCTGCTCGATGAAGTGAAGGCCGGACGTTTCCGCGAGGATCTGGTGTATCGCCTGAACGTCGCCACCCTGCACATTCCACCGCTGCGCGAGCGCCGCGAGGACATCCCGCTGTTGTTCGAGCACTTCGCGCATGAGGCGGCGCTGCGTCATGGCCGCGAAGCGCCACCGCTGGCGCCGAGCGAGCTGGCGCGCCTGCTCGGGCATGACTGGCCGGGCAACGTCCGCGAGTTGATCAACGCCGCCGAGCGTCATGCCCTGGGGCTGTCCAGCCCGCCGCCGGCCGAGCGCTTCGCCGGCCAGGCACTGGCACAACAGATGGAGGCCTTCGAGGCGCAATGCCTGCACAACGCCCTGCTGCACTGTCAGGGCAACATCACGGCGGTGATGGAGATGCTGCAGCTACCGCGTCGCACCCTCAATGAGAAGATGCAGCGCCACGGCCTGACGCGCGGTGATTATCTGCCGGCTGGTGAGGAATGACGTACCGCCTGCCGGTGTGGTAGCCGGCTTGTCCTGTGGGAGCCCCGCCCCGGGGCGAAGCTTTTGCTATTTCGCGATGGCTGCAATTCGCCGCGAGGCGCGACTCCTACAGGGTGCGTACCTCAATAAGCGGATTTTTGCCGACTCTATCACGGATGTAGGCGATTTCCCGCTCAATGACCCATCGGTCTTTAGATAAAACCCCTCTATCTCGGGCTTTTCAGCTCTGGCACGGCATCTGCTATGGCAGACATAGCCGCGCAGCACCTTGCCGACGCGGCGACCATAACAATGACAAGAGGTCAGCCCATGAGCAGCCATGTCCCTCGCGCCATGCCGCACTCGTTGCCGTGCATGGGCCGTCTCCCCACCGCGTCTGTCGCGGCTCTTGTCCTGTGTCGCGCCCTTGTAGCGTCGTCTAAAGTGAAACTCTGCATAAAGCCATAACAACGACGGAGATACTTCCATGCGTCTGACCAAGAAAATCAGCCTGTTTGCCGCTGCTGCGGCCATCACTGCCAGCACCGCCGTGCTCGCCGCACCGACTTTCATCAACGTCCTTACCGGCGGCACCAGCGGTGTTTACTACCCGATTGGCGTAGCCCTGTCACAGCTGTACAGCAACGGTATCGAAGGCTCCAAGACCTCGGTGCAGGCGACCAAGGCCTCGGTAGAGAACCTCAACCTGCTGCAGGCCGGTCGTGGCGAGCTGGCGTTCGCCCTCGGTGACTCGGTCAGTGATGCCTGGAACGGTGTCGAAGACGCTGGTTTCAAGGCGCCGCTGAAGAAGATCCGCGCCATTGCCGGCACCTACCCGAACTACATCCAGATCGTCGCCAACGCCGAATCCGGTATCAAGACTCTGGAAGACCTCAAGGGCAAGCGCATCTCCGTCGGCGCGCCGAAGTCCGGCACCGAGCTGAACGCCCGCGCCATCTTCGAAGCCGCTGGCCTGAGCTACCAGGACATGGGCAAGGTCGAGTTCCTGCCCTATGCCGAGTCGGTCGAGCTGATCAAGAACCGTCAGCTGGACGCCACCCTGCAGTCCTCCGGTCTGGGCATGGCGGCCATTCGTGATCTGGCTTCGACCATGAAGATCAGCTTCGTCGCCATTCCGGCCGAAGTGACCGCGAAGATCGACAACGCTGCCTACGAGGCTGCCACCATCCCGGCCGGTACCTATGACGGTCAGGACGCCGATGTGCCCACCGTGGCGATCAACAACATTCTGGTCACCCACGAGGGCGTCTCCGACGAAGTGGCCTACCAAATGACCAAGCTGATGTTCGACAACCTTGACCGCCTGGGCACCGCTCACTCTGCGGCCAAGGACATCAAGCTGGAAAGCGCTACCAAGAACCTGCCGATTCCGCTGCACCCGGGTGCCGAGCGCTTCTACAAGGAAGCCGGCGTACTGTAATTACGACACGGGCCGCGACGAGTCCGTCGCGGCCCGGCTCTCACAGAAGCGCGAATAAAACCGTCGCCCGCTGGCGGTGGGTTTTGTTGGCGACTCTGTCACCGCAATCGAAGTAGTCATGAGGTGTGCACTGCATGAGTGAACAAAACAACGGCCTGGCGGCCAGCCCGTCTGACTGGCCGAAGGCGCTTTTTGCCGTTGCGCTGCTGTTCTCCATCTTCCAGATCGTTACTGCCGCTTTCCATCCGGTATCCACTCAGGTGTTGCGTGCGGTACACGTCGGCTTTCTGCTGTTGCTGGTGTTCATCAGCTTCCCGGCCCTCGGCAAGGGGCGTCCGTGGCAACCGCTGGCCTGGCTGCTGGGCCTGGCTGGCATGGCCACGGCCATCTACCAGTGGTACTTCGAAGCGGACCTGATTCAGCGTTCCGGTGACCTGACCACTGGCGACATGATCGTCGGCCTGACCCTGATCGTGCTGGTATTCGAAGCCGCGCGCCGGGTCATGGGCATCGCCCTGCCGATCATCTGTGCCTGCTTCCTCGTTTACGGCCTTTTCGGCCAGTATCTGCCGGGTGATCTGATGCATCGCGGCTACGGCCTCGACCAGATCGTCAACCAGCTGTCGTTCGGCACCGAAGGCCTGTACGGCACGCCGACCTACGTCTCGGCCACCTACATCTTCCTGTTCATCCTGTTTGGCGCCTTCCTCGAGCAGGCCGGGATGATCAAGCTGTTCACCGACTTCGCCATGGGCCTGTTCGGCCACAAGGTCGGCGGCCCGGCCAAGGTGTCGGTGGTGTCCTCGGCACTGATGGGCACCATCACCGGTTCCGGCGTGGCCAACGTGGTTACCACCGGCCAGTTCACCATCCCGCTGATGAAGCGCTTCGGTTACCGCCCGGCCTTCGCCGGTGGTGTCGAGGCGACCTCGTCGATGGGTAGCCAGATCATGCCGCCGATCATGGGCGCCGTGGCCTTCATCATGGCCGAGACCATCAACGTACCCTTCTTCGAGGTGGCCAAGGCCGCGCTGATCCCGGCGCTGCTCTACTTCGGTTCGGTGTTCTGGATGGTTCACCTGGAGGCCAAGCGTGCCAATCTGCGCGGCCTGCCCAAAGACGAATGCCCGAATCCGTGGAAGGCCGTGCGCGAGCGCTGGTTCCTGCTGATCCCGCTGTTCATCCTTATCTACCTGCTGTTCTCTGGCCGCACGCCATTGTTCTCCGGTACGGTCGGCCTGGCGCTGACCGCCATGGTCATCCTCGGCTCGGCGATCATCCTGCGGGTGTCGTCGAAGGCCATGCGCTTCGCCTTCTGGATTGCCCTGGGCGTACTCTGTGCCGGCTTCTTCCAGCTCGGTATCGGCGTGGTGTTTGGCGTTATCGCCGCGCTGGTGGCGATCTGTTGGTTCGTCAAGGGTGGCCGTGAAACCCTGACCCTGTGCCTGCATGCGCTGGTCGAAGGTGCGCGTCATGCGGTGCCGGTCGGTATCGCCTGCGCCCTGGTCGGCGTGATCATCGGTGTGGTGTCGCTGACCGGGGTGGCCTCCACCTTCGCCGGCTACATCCTCGCCATTGGCCAGGACAACCTGTTCCTGTCGCTGGTGCTGACCATGCTCACCTGCCTGGTGCTGGGCATGGGTATTCCGACCATCCCCAACTACATCATCACCAGCTCGATCGCTGCGCCGGCCCTGCTGGAACTGGGTGTGCCGCTGATCGTCTCGCACATGTTCGTCTTCTACTTCGGCATCATGGCCGACCTCACCCCACCGGTGGCACTGGCCTGCTTCGCTGCCGCGCCGATTGCCAAGGAGCGCGGGCTGAAGATCAGTTTCTGGGCCGTGCGTATCGCCGTGGCCGGTTTCGTCGTGCCCTACATGGCGGTGTATTCGCCGGCGCTGATGCTGCAGGGTGACAGTCTGCTGGCAACCGTCTACGTCGGTCTCAAGGCGTTGCTGGCCATCGGCATCTGGGGTGCGGTGTTCACCGGCTTCCTGCAGGCGAAGCTGAGCTGGTGGGAGCGCATTCTCGGTTTCGCTGCTGGCGCCAGCCTGATCCTGGCCACGCCGATCAGTGACGAAATCGGCTTTGCCCTCAGCGCCATCTTCATCGCTCAGCACTTCTGGCGCGCTCGCCGCGCCGTGGTCGCGACAGCGTGATCGGCCTGTGCCTGGGCTTGGCCGGTGCGGTGTGGGCAGAGCTGCCCACGCCGGCCTTCACCCTGGCCTGGACGCACAGCATCGAAAAGATTCGCTGGGAAGAGGATTACCGCGTCACCACCGAGGGGCTGCTGCTCGGTGAGGCGCGGGTCAAGGGTTCCGGTGCCGGCATGGAGATTCCCGACGGCGCCGAACTGCGCAATGGCAGCTGGCACTACCAGCGTCAGCTACCGCCTTTGCAACCCCTGCGAGTCGGGCGCACGCCCGAAGCCGGGGATTACCAACTGTGTATTGACCAGCGTTGTCGCCCGATGAGCGACTGGCTCGGCCCGCCACAAGCGAGCCAGCCGGCGTTGGAACTCTGGAGCTGTGAGCTGAGCACCCCTGCGGCCGACGCGGGTTAGGTTCGCCCGAGCGGACTCAGGCTCCCGGTGCCACAAGTGCCGGATCAAAAGAAGGAAACCCCCATGCGGCGCGAGCCTGTGGGGGTTTTGTTCATGTGCGCCCTGGGCATCACGCCTGGCGCCAGCCGAATCCGATTCTGCGTGAGCGGACCTGCGATGGGCGTCAGCGACAGCCACACTTAGCTGCCGGAAATCAGCCCCGGCAATTGTTCGGCCAGCTTGGCGTTGTTGACTGGTGCGCGGATGAAACCGCGCTGGGTGCCATCCGGGCCGATGATCACCAGGTTGCCGCTGTGGTCGACGGTGTAGTTTTCCTTGCTGGTGTCCGCCGGAATGTAAGGAATGCTCACCGAGTTGGCGAACTTCTGCAGGGTTTCCTCTTCACCGGTCAGCCCCTTGAAGCCGGCATTGAAGAAGCCCAGGTACTTGCTCAGTTGCTCCGGCGTATCACGATGTGGATCGACGCTGACCATCACCACCTCGAGTCGCGCGCGGGTTTCTTCCGGCAGTTGGGTCTGCAACTGGCGCAGTTGGGCGAGGGTGGCCGGGCAGATATCCGGGCAGAAGGTGTAGCCGAAGAACAACAGCTTCCAGTTGCCCTTGAGCTGATCAACCGCGACGGCCTGGCCGTTCTGATCGACCAACTTCAGCGCTGGCAGGCTGCGGTTTTGCGGCAGCAGGACGATGCCGGCGTCGAGCAGCGCGGCCGGGTCGCCCTGGCCCTTGCTGCTCAGCACCTTGTTGACGGTCAGCCCCAGCACCAGGGCGACGATGGCGACAAGAACGAAAACCGTTGTGTGGGTACGCGTCATGAAAAACCTTAGATATTCAGCAGCAGGTAATGGTCCGCCAGCAAAGCGATGAACAGCAGGAACAGGTACCAGATACTGTACTTGAAGGTGTTGATCGCCGCGTGCGGTTTGCTGTCACGGTACAGCACCCAGGCCCAATGCAGGAAGCGCCCGCCCAGCAGCACGGCGCAGGCCAGGTACAGCGGCCCGCTCATGTGGATGGCGTAGGGCAGCAGGGTTACCGCGAACATCACCAGGGTGTAGAGCAGGATGTGCACCTTGGTGTAGTGCTCGCCGTGGGTCACCGGCAGCATGGGGATGTCGGCCTTGGCGTATTCGGCCTTGCGGTGGATGGCCAGCGCCCAGAAGTGCGGCGGCGTCCAGGCGAAGATGATCAGCACCAGCAGCAGCGGCTCGGCACTCAGGTGGCCGGTAACCGCGACCCAGCCGAGCAGCGGCGGCGCGGCGCCAGCCAGGCCACCGATAACGATGTTCTGCGGCGTGGCACGCTTGAGAAAGCCGGTGTAGATCACCGCATAGCCGAGCAATGAGGCCAGGGTCAGCCAGGCAGCCAACTCATTGGTGAACACCATCAGCAGGCTCATGCCGGCGATGGCCAGCAGCAGCGCGAAGGTCAACGCCGCCACCGGCGAGACACGCCCGGCGGTGACCGGACGTTTGTGCGTGCGCGCCATGATCGAGTCGATGCGCCGATCCACCACATGGTTGACCGCCGCCGCCGCGCCGGCGCACAGACCGATGCCGAGGTTGCCGAACAGCAGCACGGTCCAGGGCACACCGGCACGGGTAGCGAGGAACATACCGACCAGCGAGGTGATCAGCATCAGCATCACCACCCGCGGTTTGGTCAGCTCCAGATAATCACGCCAGGTGGCAGGTTCGGCATGGGCTTGCAGGATGGTCGCCATGGCATTTCTCCCTGATTCGTTATTTACCGGCCTGCAGCAGGCCGTTGGAAGCCAGAGCCGCGTGGGCATCGGTGAGCGTGTGCACGGCATGCCTGCGCTCACCTGCCGTGCGCAGGCGATAGTTGATCAGCACCATGCTCAGCAGCAGGGCCGCACCGCCGGCGTTGTGCGCCACCGCCACCAGCAGCGGCAGGTGGAAGATCACGTTGCTGATACCCAGGCCCACCTGCACGGCCAGCGCCAGCAGCAGCAGGCCAGCCAGGCGCGACAGCCCGGCCACATGCAGCCGCCAGGCCAGCACCAGCAGCGCCAGCGTGACCAGCAGCGCGCCGATGCGGTGGCTCATGTGAATGGCGGTGCGCGCGTCACTGTCGAGCTGCCCGCCCAGGTAGTTGGGGCCGATGTGCTGGGTCAGGTGAAAGCCCTTGCCAAAATCCATCGCCGGCCACCACTCACCGTGACAGGTGGGCAGGTCGACGCAGGCGACCGCGGCGTAGTTGGAGCTGACCCAGCCGCCAAGGGCGATCTGCCCGATCACCAATAGCAGACACGCTGCCGCCAATGTGCGCAGGCGTGCCGGCAACTGCAGCGGGGCGAAGCGTCCGGACAGGCGCAGCGTGAGCAAGGTCAGCAGGCTGAGCGTGGCGAAACCGCCGAGCAGGTGCGCGGTGACCACCTGCGGCCACAGTTGCAGGGTGACGGTCCACATGCCGAATGCGCCCTGCAGGATCACCAGCGCCAGAATCGCCAGCGGCAGCTTGAGCGGCTGGGCTGGCTCGGCGCGGCGGCGCACGGCCTGGGCCGCGATGACGAGAATCACCAGGCCCAGGGCGCCGGCGAAGTAGCGATGGATCATCTCGTACCAGCCCTTGGCGACTTCCACCGGGGCATCGGGGAAGCGTGCCTCGGCGATGGCCTGCTTGTGCTCGCTCATCGGCACGCCGAGAAAGCCATAACAGCCGGGCCAGTCCGGGCAGCCCAGGCCGGCATGGGTCAGTCGAGTGTAGGCACCTAGCAGCACCACCACCACGGTCAGGAGGGTGGCGAACAAGGCTAGACGGTAACCGGGCTTGTGCATGTCGACTCCTTGGGCTCTGGGCCGGCGCTCTGCCTCTCGGGGCAGCGCACGCCGTCAACCGATCAGGGAAATTTTCAGCAGGTAGCGCAGATCATCGAGAATGGCCTTGCCCTTGCTGCCGGCCGGGTAGCGCAGCACCAGATTGCCGTGCGGGTCGACCAGCCACAGTTGTGCGCCCGGCGCGGCCTCGGCGGCCCTGGCATAGGCTTGCAGATCCAGCTGATAGCGACCGAGTTGCGGGTACTCGCGCTTGAGTGTGGCGTCGTAGTCGGCGTTCAGCGGTTCGGCCAGTGCCAAGCCGTGGCTGGCGCGGGCGGTCTCGCGGTTGAGGCCGATCTGAATCTGCCGCGCCAGGTACACCAGCTGCTGGCAGTCCGCCTCGCATGCACCCGGCGCCGTGACCAGAATCTGCCAGCGGGGTGCCACCTCACCCTGCACGCCTAGGTCGGCCAGGCTGCGCCCGTCACCGATCAGTACGCCGTGGTAGCTGCGCGTTTCCGGCACCCAGAAGCGCCACTGATACATGGCACTGGCGAGAAACATCGGGCCGATGGCGATGGCCAGAATCAGCAGAAGCTGCAGGCGACCGCGCCCCTTGCGCGGCGTTTCAGGCATGGCGATGGCTGGGTTCATGACGATGCTCCCGTGCATTGTGAATTCCGAGATAGATGAACAGGCCTACCAGTGCGGCCGCCAGGGCGAACCACTGCACTGCATAGCCGAGATGTTTGCTCGGGCTCATGGCCACCACCGGCCAGTCGACGCGGTAGCTGGCCGGGCCCGGCTGCAGGCGCGTTTCGAAAGACAGGCCGCCACGGCCCAACTGCTGCCAGAGGCTGTCGGCCTCGACCCGAGTGATCAGCCGTGGCCAGCCTTCGGAGGCTGTACCTGTGCCCAGGTTCATTCCAGCGGCGGGTGCCACGTAGACCCAGGCAGTGAGCTGCAGCATGCCTTCGGGAGTCTCGAAGCGTGGCGGCGTACGCCGGTCCGGCCAGGGTAGCCAGCCACGGTTGAGCAGTACCCAGAGGCCGCTGGACTGGTCATAGAAGGGTTGCAGCAACTCGACGCCGGCATGGCCATCGCGGACGCGGCTATCGAGCAACAGACTGTGCTCGGCGTCGAAGTGCCCGCGCAGCTGTACGCGGCGGTAAGCCGGATCACGCATGGGTTCGAGCTTTTCGAGACTGATCGGCTCGGCCTGACGCCGCGCCTCGAAGCTGGCCAGCAGCTGGCGCTTCTCATCGCCGCGCTGCAATTGCCAGACACCCAGCCAGAGCAGGCCCGGCAGCAACAGGGCGACCAGCAGGCTGGGCAGCCAGCCGGGACGGAAGGCGTTCATGGCTGCCTGCCGTTGTGGTTGGGGTTGCTGGCTATACTGCAGTGCATCACGTCAATCCCCCGGAGTCTCGCATGCTCAAGGCCGCGATCGTCCTCATGCTGTTGGCCACTCTCGTCAGCCTGTTCAGCGGCCTGTTCTTCCTGGTCAGGGATGAAGGCCATGGTTCCCGCGTGGTCGGCGCCCTGACTGTCCGTGTCGGCCTGACCGCCATCACCGTTGCCCTGATCGCCTGGGGCTTCTACTCAGGGCAACTGGTGTCCCACGTTACCTGGTAGCCCCCGCTACAGGACGTAGACGAAGATGAACAGCCCCAGCCAGACCACGTCGACGAAGTGCCAGTACCAGGCGGCGGCTTCGAAACCGAAGTGCTGATCAGGAGCGAAATGCCCGCGCATGATGCGCACCAGCATCACGATCAGGATGATGGTGCCCAAGGTCACATGCGCACCGTGGAAGCCGGTGAGCATGAAGAAGGTCGCACCGTAGATGCCCGAGCCCAGGGTCAGCCCAAGCTCGGTGTAGGCCTCGATGTATTCCTCGACCTGAAAGAACAGGAACGCCAGGGCCAGCACGATGGTCGCGGCCAGCCAGGCCTTGAGCGGGCCACGGTGGTTCTTCTTCAGGGCATGGTGGGCGAAGGTGATGGTGACGCTCGATGACACCAGCAGGATGGTGTTGAGCAGTGGCAGGTGCCACGGATCGATCACCCCACTGGGTGGCGGGAACAGCTTGGAATCAGGGTTTTGCAGCAGCGGCCAGCTGTATTCGAAACCTTCCCAGAGCATGTTGGTAACGCCCTTGTCACCTTCGCCGCCGAGCCAGGGGCCGGCAAAGGTGCGGATGTAGAACAGGGCGCCGAAGAAGGCGGCGAAGAACATCACCTCGGAGAAGATGAACCAGCTCATGCCCCAGCGGAACGAGCGATCCATCTGCGCGCTGTAGAGGCCGGCGCGGCTTTCCTTGATGACGTTGCCGAACCAGCCGAACAGCATCCAGGCCAGAATCAGCCCGCCGACGAAGAAGATCAGCGGGCCGTTGGAGCCTTCGCGCTCTGCCGAGAGATCGTTGAACCAGGTGCCGACACCGTAGAAGCTGACCAACAGACCGATGCTGGCAACGATGGGCCATTTGCTCTGCGCCGGTACGTAATAGTTCTCGTGACTTTCATGACTCGACATTGTTGTTCTCCTTATGGAGCCTGTGCCACTGGCGGTTTGCGTTCGGTGATATCGAACAGGGTGTAGCCCAGGGTCAGGTGCTTCACGTCCTGCGGCAGGTCGCGGTCGACGATGAAGCGCACCGGCATCTCGATGCGCTCACCCGGTTGCAGCACCTGCTGGGTGAAGCAGAAGCACTCGGTCTTGTGAAAGAAGGCCGCCGCTTTCGAGGGCGATACGCTGGGAATCGCCTGCGCGCTCATGGGCTTGTCGCTGGGGTTGTAGGCGACGAACAGCATGTCGCGCGCTTCCCCCGGATGGACCAGGATCTCGTCGGCCTGCGGGCCGAACTCCCAGACCATCCCGGCCGAGTTGGTGGCGAGAAACTGCACGCGCACCTGGCGCTGCTCGTCCACCAACTGCTCGCCCTGGTAAGCCCCGGCCGTCTTGCCGTTGATGCCGAATACCCGGCACATGGCGTCGTAAAACGGTGGCAGGACGAAGATGCCGAAGCAGAACATCACCACCACCACGAGCAGCAGACGGGTAACCAGGCGACGAGTCGCGATGACCTCGCTCACGGCAGACCTCCTATTTCACTTCCGGTGGCGTGCTGAAGGTGTGATAGGGCGCCGGTGACGGCACCGTCCACTCCAGGCCTTCAGCCCCGTCCCAGGGCTTGGCCGGCGCCGGTTTGCCGCCACGGATGCACTTGATGACGATGAACAGGAACAGCAGCTGGGTAGCCCCGAACATGAAGGCGCCGATACTGGAAACCATGTTGAAGTTGGCGAACATCATGTTGTAGTCGGGGATACGCCGCGGCATCCCGGCCAGACCGACGAAGTGCATCGGGAAGAACGCCAGGTTCATGCCGATGAAGCTCATCCAGAAATGCAGCTTGGCCAGGGTTTCGTCGTACATGTGGCCGGTCCACTTCGGCAGCCAGTAATAGGCCGAGGCGAAGATGCCGAAGATCGCACCCGGCACCAGCACGTAGTGGAAGTGCGCCACCACGAAGTAGGTGTCGTGATACTGGAAGTCCGACGGTGCAATGGCCAGCATCAAGCCGGAGAAGCCACCGATGGTGAAGAGGATGACGAAGGCCACCGAGAACAGCATCGGCGCCTCGAAGGTCATCGAGCCCTGCCACATGGTGCTGGCCCAGTTGAACACCTTCACCCCGGTGGGCACGGCGATCAGCATGGTGGCGTACATGAAGAATAGCTCGCCGGTCAGCGGGATACCGACGGTGAACATGTGGTGCGCCCAGACGATGAACGACAGGAAGGCGATCGCCGCGGTGGCGTAGACCATCGAGGTGTAGCCGAACAGCGGCTTGCGCGCGAAGGCCGGGATGATCGAGCTGACCGCACCGAAGGCGGGCAGGATCATGATGTACACCTCGGGGTGGCCGAAGAACCAGAACACGTGCTGGAACAGCACCGGATCACCACCGCCAGCGGCGTTGAAGAAGCTGGTGCCGAAGTGGATGTCCATCAGCATCATGGTCACGCAACCGGCGAGCACCGGCATCACCGCGATCAGCAGGAAGGCGGTGATCAGCCAGGTCCAGACGAACAGCGGCATCTTCATCAGGGTCATGCCGGGGGCGCGCAGGTTGAGGATGGTGGCGACCACGTTGATCGCCCCCATGATCGAACTGATGCCCATCAGGTGCACGGCGAAGATGAAGAAGGTGGTGCTCTCCGGCCCGTAGGTGGTCGACAGCGGCGCGTAGAAGGTCCAGCCGAAGTTCGGCCCGCCACCTTCCATGAACAGCGTCGAAACCAGCAGGCCAAAGGCCGCCGGCAGCAGCCAGAAGCTGAAGTTGTTCATCCGCGGCAGCGCCATGTCCGGCGCACCGATCATCAGCGGGATCATCCAGTTGGCCAGGCCGACGAAGGCCGGCATCACCGCGCCGAAGACCATGATCAGGCCGTGCATGGTGGTCATCTGGTTGAAGAATTCCGGCTGCACGATCTGCAGACCCGGCTGGAACAGCTCGGCACGGATGACCATGGCCATCGAGCCGCCCAGCAGGAACATGCAGAAGCTGAACCACAGGTACATCGTGCCGATGTCCTTGTGGTTGGTGGTCAGCACCCAGCGCATCAGGCCCTTGGCCGGGCCATGGTGGTGGTCAGTATGACCGTGGTCGATCACTGCACTCATGTCCTTACTCCTGCGCCTTGGAGAAATCGAGAATGTCCTTGGGCGTGACCATGTCACCGACATTGTTGCCCCAGGCGTTGCGCTCGTAGGTGATGATGGCGGCCAGGTCGACCGGCGACAGCTGCTTGCCGAAGGCGGCCATGGAGGTGCCCGGCTTGCCGTTGTAGACGATGTCGATGTGCCCCTCGGCCGGCCCGGTTGCAATGGCCGAGCCCTTGAGCGCCGGGAACATCGGCGGCAAGCCTTCACCATTGGGCTGGTGGCAGGCCGCGCAGGCGGTGGTGTAGGCCTTCTCGCCACGTGCCATCAGCTCGTCCATGGTCCACTCCTTGCTGGTCAGCTCGCGCTCGGCGGCAGCGGCCTCCTTGCGCTCGGCCAGCCAGGCATCGAAGTCTTCCTTGGACTTGGCCTCGACCACCACCGGCATGAAGCCGTGGTCCTTGCCGCACAGCTCGGTGCACTGGCCACGGTAGATGCCGGGTTCCTCGATACGCGTCCAGGATTCGTTGATAAAGCCGGGGATGGCGTCCTTCTTCACTGCCAGTGCAGGCACCCACCAGGAGTGGATGACGTCGGCGGCGGTGATCAGAAAGCGCACCTTAGTGCCCACCGGCACCACCAGCGGCTCGTCGACTTCCAGCAGGTAGTGTTCGCCCTTGGCCTCGTGGTTGTTGATCTGCGAACGCGGCGTGGTCAGGTTGCTGAAGAACTCGACGTCCTGACCCAGGTATTTGTAGTGCCACTTCCATTGGTAGCCAGTGACCTGGATATCCAGCTCGGACTCCGAGGTGTCATAGATCTCGATCAGCGTCTTGGTCGCCGGAATCGCCATCACCACCAGGATGGCCAGGGGAACCACGGTCCAGAGAATCTCGACGGTGGTGCTTTCGTGGAAGTGCGCAGGCTCCTGGCCAGTGGAGCGGCGGTGCATGATCATCGACCAGAACATGGCGCCGAACACGATCACGCCGATCACGACGCAGATCCAGAAGATGGTCATGTGCAGATCGAAGACGGAGCGGCTGACGTCAGTGACACCGGGCGTCATATTGACCGTCCACTGGGCATGCGCCGAGCCTAATGCCAGCCACAGCAGGAGGCCCATCCAGACTCGTGGATGTCGCATCATTGCGGGTTCCCCTTGATTGTTCTTGTTATCCCGCCGGCTGAGCCTGCGGCTAAGGGATCGACTGCCATGGAGCGACAAGGCGGACTCACTGTCCGCGCACCGCGCTCAACTGCTGGCGACTACTGCCGAAACCTCTCCGTGCCTGAGCTCGTCCGGTTCCATCAGGTACTGCCTTTCGAAATCGAGTATAGACAGCGAGGTTTACCTCGCAACGTTCAGACAAAAATGGCTGAAGACGCGCAAGCTTTGTCCTAAACCCCACGGCTGATGCGGGGTGTAGCTATTCTGAAACAGTTGGATATAGCGGACTCGCATAAGTATGAAAAAGTTATGACAATCGCGTCTTAGCACGCCACAACGGCCGGCTAAGGTTCACGTCCATGTCCAGGCATGTAGGAGTAGTCATGAACACCGTCGCCATTCGTCAATTGATCGCCCAGGCGCGCCAGCAGGAACATGGCAGCCAGGTGCTCGCGCGTATGCTGCAGGCCCAGCTGGATGGTCTGCACCCCGCCATCCGCTTGCCGCAGGACGCTGCCCCGGATGCGCTGACGGCCTTCGTCATCGCCTATATCGAGCAGGTGCCGGATGTGCTCGATGCCGCTGCCAAGGTGGCGCAGGAGGCGGGGATCGAGGCGGCGGTAAAACCCGTGCTGAAGATCGCCGAGCATTTCTTCCTGCAGCCGCCGGCATTGATGCAAGGTCATGAAGGGCTCGTGGGTCTGCTCGATGAAGCCTATCTGGCGCATCGCCTGGTGGAGGAGGTCAACGACCGCTACATCGCCCATTTCGGCCAGCCGCTGATCCCGCTGGACACCACGCGCGCTAACCTGATCGCCCACCAGTTGATTGGCGAGCCCTTTGCCAACCAGCTCGACGAAGCCGTGCATCATGCCCTCACCGGTATGCTCGATGACGCCAGCTTCGAGCAACCCTCGGCGCAGGCCTACCGCGAGCGCCTGGCGGCGCCGGACACCGCATCGGCCTGGCAGCGCTGGCCCTGCTTGTCCCGGCAACTGGGCCTTGAGCTGCAGCTCAAGGGCTGATCGCCAGCAGGATCAGCGACAGGGTCAGCAGCGAACCGAGGGTGGAAAACAGGATCGCCCGCGACACCAGCGCCGCCTGGCGCTGGTAATACTCGGCGAGCATGAACGGCCCGGTGCCGGTCGGCAGTGCGCTGAGCAGCAACGCGGCATGCGCCCAGAAGGCTGGCAGGTCGAGCAGCACGAAAGCGATGAACCAGGTCACCAGCGGTTGCAGCACCAGCTTCAGCGCCACCAGCGGCCAGGCGCCTTCGCTCGGACCGCTCTGCCGCTGCGCCAGGAACAAGCCCAGCGACACCAGCGCACAGGGTACGGTGGCGGCGCCGAGCAAGCGGAGAAACTCGTCCAGTGCCGCGGGCATCTGCACGCCACCAAAGGCCCAGGCAGCACCGAGCAGTGGCGCGACCACCAGCGGGTTCTTCAACAGCGCGGTGACCACCTGAACGATGGCGCCGCCCAGCCCCTTCTTGCTCTGCAGACCCACCTCGATGCACACCACCGCCAGGCCGAACAGCACGCAGACCACCAGCAGCGAGGCGATCAATGCCGGCGCCATGCCGTCATCGCCCAGCACCAGCACGCACAGCGGAATGCCGATGTAGCCGGTGTTGGCATAACCGGCGCTTAGCCCATCGATGCTGGCGTCGACCAGGCTGCCGGTGGTTTTCCAGCGGTATGCCAGGGTGACCAGAAACACCGCGAGCATGCCGCCGGTGAAGGCGAGCAGGAACCCCGGCTGCCAGATCTGCGCCCAGTCGGCCTTGGCCGTGAGACTGAAGAGCAGGGCCGGCAGGCCGAGCCAGACCACGAAGCGGTTCATCTCCGATGCCGCGGTCGGCCCCAGGCGATTGGTTCGCCGACAGATGAATCCGACCAGGATCAGGCCGAAGATCGGCAGCAGGACGTTGAGAACGGTGGACATCAGGCTACGCCAACGACAGGGGAGGACCGAGCCTAGGGGTGCCGGCCGCTCAGGGCAAGTCATGGGCTGTGATTCGCTGGCGCCCGCTGGCGTCTAGCAGTGACATGCCGGGCAAGCCCGGCGCCCTCGCGAGCCTGAGCATGCAAGCGCTGTTGAACGAAATTCTCGATGAAGTTCGCCCACTGATCGGCCAGGGCAAGGTGGCTAATTACATTCCCGCACTGGCCAGCGTGGTGCCCGCTCAACTGGGCATCGCCGTGTATGGCAACGACGGCCAGGTGCATGTCGCCGGCGATGCCCGTACGCCCTTCTCGATCCAGAGCATTTCCAAGGTGTTCAGCCTGGTCCAGGCCATCGGCCACAGCGGCGAAAGCATCTGGCAGCGCCTCGGCCACGAGCCGTCCGGGCAGCCGTTCAACTCGCTGGTGCAGTTGGAGTTCGAGCGTGGCAAGCCGCGCAATCCGTTCATCAATGCCGGTGCCCTGGTGATCTGCGACATCAACCAGTCGCGCTACGCCGCACCGGCGCTGTCGATGCGCGACTTCGTCCGGCGCCTGTCGGGCAACCCCGAGGTCACGGTGGACAATCATGTCGCCGAGTCCGAGTACCAGCACCGCGCGCGCAACGCCGCAGCAGCCTACCTGATGCAGTCGTTCGGTAATTTTCATAACGAAGTCGAGGCCGTGCTGCGCAGCTACTTCAGCTGCTGCGCGCTGCGCATGAGCTGCGTCGACCTGGCGCGCGCCTTTGGCTTCCTGGCCAATGAAGGCTTCTGCCAGCACAGCGGCGAGCAGGTGCTGTCGCCCCGCCAGACCAAGCAGATCAACGCCATCATGGCCACCAGCGGCCTGTATGACGAAGCGGGCAACTTCGCCTACCGCGTTGGCCTGCCGGGCAAGAGCGGTGTGGGCGGCGGCATCGTCGCGGTCGTCCCCGGGCAGTTCAGTGTGTGCGTGTGGTCACCGGAGTTGAACGCTGCGGGTAACTCCCTGGCCGGGATCAAGGCGCTGGAGCTGCTCAGCGAGCGCATCGGCTGGTCGGTGTTTTGAGCCGCGCATAAGTGCTGCTGCGCATGGCGCGTCCTGTCGGGCGGCCAGCGCGGCCAATCGCCGCCCGCACGTGATGCGGGGCCTTACAACAGCTTGCGATACTGCACGAATCCCGAGCGCTCACCGATGCGCTCGTACAGCAGCTTGGCCTGGCTGTTGGTCTCGTGCGTCAGCCAGTGCACCCGCGAGCAGCCGGCAGCACGCGCCTGCTCGTAGACGTGCTGGATCAGTTGGCGGCCGACACCACCGCTGCGCTCGCCCTTGGCGATGAAAATATCCTGCAGGTAGCAGTAGTCGCCGGTGGTCCAGGTCGAGCGGTGGATGACCCAGTGCACTAAACCGATAGCCTGCCCATCACGCCAGGCCAGGGCGGCGCCCATGGGCTCGCGGGGTCGAGAAAGCGCTGCCAGGTAGCGGCGCTGGTCTCGGCTGGAATCTCGGTCATGTAGAAGCGCTGGTAGCCCTGCCACAAGGGCAACCAGGCTTGGTGATCGGCAGCGACTACAGGGCGAATTTCGATGCTCATCGTCCTTCCTCTGTTTGGGCAGGTGGATCAGTCGCTCATCTCACCACAGAGATCGCGCGCCAGCCAGTGCTCAACCTCCGTTTGCGGCAAACCGGCGCCGAGCAGGGCGAACAGCTTGCCCAGTGCGGCTTCGCGGGTCATGCCGCCACAGGACACCAGGCCCACCTCGGCCAGACGACTGCCGGCCGCGTACACGCCGAACTGCACATGGCCTTGCGGGCACTGACTGATCGCCGCCAATACCACGCCGCGCTGATGCGCTTCACGCAGCACGCTCATCAATTGCGCGTCGCCGGCCGGGCCGGTGCCGCTGCCGTAGCACTCCAGCAACAGCCCCTGCACGCCGCTGGCCAGCAGGGCGTGCAGATGCCCGGCCTGCATGGCCGGATGCAGCGGCAACACGGCAAGGTTCACGGCCTTGCGTGCCTGGCGATAGTCGATCCGTGCAGAGACCTCTGCCCGCTCGGCCTGACGCTGACGCGGCAGCACCTGGAAGGCGTCGAAGGCATCGCTGCGCAACTTCGAGCAACGTGCGCCATGCAGTAGCTGCCCGTTGAAGTACAGGTGCACGCCAGGCGCGACGCCGCGGTACAGCGCACGCATGGCGCCGAACAGATTGGGCCAGGCATCGCCGCCATCGACACCGGCTGGCTGCATGGCGCCGGTCAGCACCACCGGCACGTCGAGACCGAGGAGCAAAAAACTCAGCGCGGCGGCGCTGTAGGCCAGGGTATCGGTGCCATGCAGTACCAGCACGGCGTCGTGGCCATCGGTCTGCACGGCGGTGACGATCTCGTCACGCAGCACCAGCCAGTGGCCGGTGTTCATGTTGGCGCTGTCGATCAGCGGCAGCAGCTCGCGGAAGGTCCATTGCGGCAGTTCGCTGGCGTTCTCGCTGGCTTGTTGGGTGCGCATGCGCGCCTCGAAACCCGAAGCCGGCGCCAGGCCGTCTGCACTCATCTGCATGCCGATGGTGCCGCCGGTGTACAGCACCAGGAGTTTTTCTGGGGTCGCCATGGGCTCTCCTCGGGAAATGCGGGCGATAAAAAAGGGGGCAGCGCCCTAATGTCAGTCAGTTAAGCCGTTGCACTCGATTTTTGTAGGAGCCGGCTTGCCGGCGATCCGCCATAAAAAGCATCGCCAGCAAGCTGGCTCCTACGAAAAGCGCCCCCTCTACTGCAAGTAGGAGGGGATGGTGACGAACTTATCTGATCAGCATTAGGCAGCGCCCTAATGTCAGTCAGTTAAGCCGTTGCACTCGATCTTTGTAGGAGCCGGCTTGCCGGCGATCCGCCATAAAAAGCATCGCCAGCAAGCTGGCTCCTACGAAAAGCGCCCCCTCTACTGCAAGTAGGAGGGGTGGTGACGAACTTATCTGATCAGCATTAGGCAGCGCCCCCTTCTTCGAGCAGGGGCTATCAGCGCTGGTAAACGCGATCACCCAGTTCGGCGTGGGTTACCGGAGCATCTGCCGGAGCCTGCCAGACCTTGGGATCGAGATCCAGGTCGGCGAACTTCTGCGGATCGAACACCGGCGACTCGACCCCGGCCTTGATCTGAGCATCGTAGTCGCGCATCAGGCGCAGGCCCACCTTGAACAGCAGTGCCAGGGCAATCAGGTTGCAGATCGCCAGCAGGCCCATGGTTACGTCGGCGAAGGCGAACACGGTGCCCAGATCCTGCACCGAGCCCCACAGCACCAGAGCCACCACCAGCACGCGGTAGATCACCACCGGCCCACGCTTCTGGCTGAAGAAGCCCAGGGCGTTTTCACCCAGGTAGTAGTTGTAGATCAGGGTGGTGAAGACGAACAGCAGCAGGGCGATGCTGACGAACACCCGGCCCCACTCACCGACTTCGGCCGCCAGGGCGGTCTGGGTCAGGACGACACCGGCCATTTCGCTGCCCGGCTGGTAAACGCCGGAGAGCAGGATGATCAGCGCGGTGCTGGTGCACACCAGCAGGGTGTCGATGAACACGCTCAGCGACTGCACGATGCCCTGCGCCGCCGGATGCTTGACCTCGGCCACCGCCGCCACGTTCGGCGCGCTGCCCAGCCCCGCTTCGTTGGAGAACAGGCCGCGCTTGACGCCCATCATGATGGCCGCGCCGATACCGCCAGCGAAGGCCGGCTCCAGGCCGAAGGCCGCTTTGAAGATCATGGCGAAGGTCGCCGGCACCTCACCGAAGTTCATGCCGATCACCACCAGCGCCATGCCGATGTAGGAGAACGCCATCATCGGTACCAGCACGTCGGCCATGCTGGCGATGCGCTTGATGCCGCCGAAGATGATCACGCCGATCACCCCGGTCAGGATCAGGCCGCTGACGATGGTCGGCAGGCCGAAGGTGTCATGCAGCGAGCTGGCCACGGTGAACGACTGCACGGCGTTGAAGCCGAACCCGAAGGTCACCAGCAGCAGGATCGACACGACGACACCCAGCCAGCGCTGGCCGAGGCCGTGCTGGATGTAGAAGGCCGGGCCACCACGGTAGGTGCCATCCGGTTCACGCCGCTTGTACAGCTGCGCCAGGGAGCACTCGAAGTAGCTGGTGGCCATGCCGACCAGAGCCACGACCCACATCCAGAAGATGGCGCCCGGGCCACCGAGCATGATTGCCACGGATACACCGGCGATGTTGCCGGCGCCGACGCGGCCTGCCACCGACAGCATCAGTGCCTGGAACGAGCTGAGCTGACCCGGCTGGCGTTTGAACGCCTCACCGAAGATGCGGAACATGCTGCTGAAGTAGCGAAACTGGACGAAACGCGAGGCGACGGTGAAGTACAGACCAAGGCCGATCAGCATCACGATCAGCAGCTTGCTCCAGATGAGGTCATTGAGAAGATCGAGCATGGAGGCTTTCTCTCTTGTTGTTCTGAATGGGAATACGCCGCTGTGGGCGGATTGCGGAATAGTTCGTGATAGAGGCCTCGCCGGGCAATTTCGCAGGTCGCGGCAAGCTGATGCGAGTTGATGCTAGAATCGCGTCATTCGCATCATCTGGAGCGGTCATATGTCCGATTCCCTCGGCAGCAATCTGAAACTGCTCTGCAGCCATTACCGTTCGATCGCCGAGGTGTGTCGCAAGCTGTCGATCAACCGCGCGCAGTTCAATCGCTACCTGGCCGGGCAGAGTCGGCCGACCACGCACAACCTCAAGCGCATCTGCGATTTCTTCGGCGTCGAGCCCTTCGAGCTGGCCATGCCGGCCGAGCAGTTCACCCGCCTGATCGGTGCACGCAGCGGCGCCGCGCAACCGCACGGCGGCAGCGACCCGTTGCTGGAGCTGTTCGCCCCGTTGCGCCGTCAGGCCAGCCCGATGGAGCGCTACTGCGGCTACTACTTCGAGTACTCCAACTGCATGTCGGTACCGGGGCATGTGTTGCTGTCACTGGTGCACCTGCGCGAAGAGCGCGGCAACTACCTGTTCGAGCGCCAGGAACGCCAGGAGCGCCAGGAACCTACACGCGGCGGCAGTGAGGACTGGGTGCGCTGTCGCTACCTGGGCACGGCGTTCTTCCTGCAGGACCGCCTGTTTCTGGTCGACTACGAGTCGCTCACCGGCAACGAGATGAGCCAGACCATCCTGATTCCCAGCTTCAAGAGCCGCATCATCCGCCTCAACGGCATCAAGACCGGCGTCTCCAGCGGCGACCGGCGCACGCCGGCCTGCACCCGCGTGGTCTGGCAGTACCTGGGCAACGAGATCAACCGGGTCAACGCCTATCGCCAGTTGATGCTCTACGCCCCCGACGACCCGCGCATCGACGACGACATCCGCCAGCGCCTGGGCGGCGCGCAGCTGCGGGGTGGGTTGTTCGAGATGGAGTGAGGCCTGCCTCAGAGCAGTTTTCTGTACTGGATGAAACCGGAGCGGTCACCGATGCGGTCGTAGAGCATACGCCCCTGGTAGTTGCTTTCCTGGGTCAGCCAATGCACACGGCTGGCGCCAGCAGCGCGGGCTGCGGTGTAAACGTGCTCGATCAGCGCGCGGCCGATGCCGCCACCGCGAATGTGCTCGGCGACGAGCAGATCCTGCAGGTAGCAGTAGTCACCACGCGACCAGCAACTGCGGTGATAGTGAAGTGCACCAGACCGACCGCCTCGCCGTCCTGCCAGGCCAGGGCGGCGTGCATCGGCTCGGCCGAGTCGAGAAAGCGCTGCCAGGTTAGGGCGCTGGTTTCTGCCGGGATCTCGGCCTGGTAGAAGCGCTGGTAAGCCTGCCAGAGCGGCATCCAGGCGGCGTGATCGGCAGGGGTGACAGGGCGAATGTCGAGCATGATGGCCTTCCTTTGGTGATCAGTCGGCGGGATTCATCTGCGCTGCCAATTCGTGGTCGCGCGGGTTGTTGGACGTTGCCAGGCCGGTACGCACGCCGGCCTGGTCGCTGGCTGAGCGGTTCTGGCTGAGCTTCCATTTACCTTCGAGTCGGCGGATCGGCAGGGCGAAACCGACGATGGCGCGCAGCATGGCGTCGATGTACTCGCGCGGCGCATCGCTGACCGCCCAGGGCTGCGCGCGGCCTTGTTCGTGGCGGTCGCTGAGGCGGCTGACCAGCTCGAGCAGGCGCTCGGGCTCGTCGAACACTTCGGCCTGGCCCCAGGCATGCACGGCGATGTAATTCCAGGTCGGCACCACCTTGCCGTGCTCGGCCTTGGCCGGGTACCAGCCGGGATGCACGTAGGCGTCCGCACCGCTGAATACCACCAGTGCCTCGGCGCCAGCGGCCAGATCGTGCCAGTGCCCATTGGCGCTGGCGAAGTGGCCGTACAGGGTGCCGAACTCGCCTTCGCCAGGTTCAAGCAACAGCGGCAGATGGCTGGCTTGAAGGCCCTGTGCGCCAGTGCTGGTCACGATGGCCAGTCCACTGGACTGTATCTGCGCGTGCAGGCTGGGCAGGTCGTCCTGGCGAAAGGCGGCGGGGCAGTACATGGCGGCATCTCCTGATGTGATGAAGCCATGCTAGGTAGGCTATTGGCCTGATGTAAGATCCATTTTGGATGACTTTCATAGAGCCAATCGCAATCCTCATGAGCCGCTCGCCCTCATTGCCGTTCGACCTTTCCGGTATTCGCCTGCAACCCGGCCAGGGCTTGGCACGTCAGCTGTACCAGGCCTTGCGCGTGCGCATCCTCGATGGCCGCCTGGCCAGTGGCACGCGCCTGCCGGCCAGCCGTGAGCTGGCCGCGCTACTGGGCATCTCGCGCAACACCGTGACCCGCGCGCTGGACCAGCTGTATGCCGAGGGCTACGTGGCCGGGCGGGTCGGCGATGGCACCTATGTCGCCGAACTGGCGCGCAGTCGCCCCACGCCCTCTCCAGCCGTTACGCCAGCGGCATCCAGCCCGGCACTGCAGCGCCTGCACACGCACCACCTGCCGCTGCCGCCGAGCGGCGCGCCGCGCGCCTTTCGCATCGGTGTACCGGCTTTCGATCTGTTCCCCTTCGAGACCTGGGCACGCCTGCAGGCGCGCTTCTGGCGCAAACCCGCGCTGGCACGGCTGGGCTATGGCGACCCGGCCGGTGACCTGCAGCTACGCGAGCTGATCGCCGCCTATCTGCGCAGCAGCCGCGGCCTGACCTGCGAGACGCAGCAGATATTGATCACCTGCGGCTCGCAGCAGGCCATCAGCCTCTGCGCGCAGTTGCTGATTCAACCGGGCGAGCGCGTGGCCATCGAAAACCCCGGCTACCGCGCGGCGGGCCATGCCTTCGCCGTGGCCGGCGCGCAGCTGTGCGGCGTGGCGGTGGACCATGACGGCCTGGACGTCGACGCCCTGCAGCGTCTGCACGACTGCCGGCTGGCCTATGTCACACCCGCGCACCAGCACCCCACCGGCGTCACCCTGTCGCTGCCCAGGCGCCTGGCCTTGCTGGCGTGGGCCAAGCGCGTCAACGGCTGGATCATCGAGGACGACTACGACGGCGAGTACCGCTACAGCGGCACCCCGCTCGCGCCACTGACAGCGCTGGATGGGCAGCAGCGGGTGATCTACATCGGCACCTTCGGCAAGCTCGCCTTCCCGGCGCTGCGCCTGGGCTATCTGGTGCTGCCGCCCGCGCTGGCCGAGCCCTTCGCCAGGCGCCAGGCGCTGGAGATACGCCACTCGGAGGTCGGCACCCAGGCGGTGATGGCCGAATTTGTCGCTGCCGGACACTTCCAGCGTCATGTGCGGCGCATGCGCCAGGCGGCGCGCAGCCGCCGCGACGCTCTGATCGAGGCCTGGCCGCAGGCGATTCCCGGATGCTCACCGTTGCCGGCCGTGGAAGCCGGCCTGCATCTAAGCATCAGGGTCGAGAGCCTGGCCCGTGAACGCGAGCTGATCGGCGCCGCCCGCGCAGCCGGTATCGAGATGACCCCCTTGAGCGACTACTGGCTGCCCGACAGCGAAACGGCCGAGGAGGCCCGCGCTGGACTGGTGCTGGGCTTTGCCGCGGTGCCCGAGGCGCAAATCATCGAGGCGGTGCAGACGCTACGCCGGGCGTGGAAGCTGTAACGCAGACCAACCGGCGGCGCGCGCGACGCACCCTACGGCAGTCATCCTTGAATGGCAGGATCGGGTAGGAGGCGGCCTCACGGCCGCCGTCCTCCCACACCACCGTGCGTACGGTTCCGTACACGGCGGTTCAGGCCATGCGGTTAAGCCGATTGATCGTATCCAGTATCGAGACCAGTCCAAGTCTGTCCCATAGCTTCTTCGGCAGCGCCTGATTCATATGCGGCGCTCCTGAGTTCCACCACGGACCTCGGCCATTGAAGGCCGACTTGCAGGCACGCTCCTCGCTCAATCCCAGGCGCATCAGGTTGCGCGCCCTCGTAGAGGGCTGCTTCCATTGCCGCCAGATGACACAGCGAAGTTTGTGCCTGACCCAGCCATCCAGCTCTTCCAGTGGACGCTTGCTCTGGCTGAGCTTGAAGTAGCCTGCCCAGCCTCGCAGCACCGGGTTTACCCGCTCGATGACATTCGCCATCTTGTGGCCCCGCACCCCTCGCAGCAGTTCCCTGAGACGGTCGCGCACACGGCGCAGGCTCATGGTTGCCACTCGCAGTCTAGGCTGCGAGTGCCAACTCATTCCATACCCCAGGTAGTCGCATTTCCACGACCCAGCCACGCGACTCTTGTCCCGATTCAGTCTCAGTTTCAGACGGTGATTCAGGAACCGCTCGACACTGGCCAGCACTCGTTCGCCAGCACGCGGACTACGGACATAAATGTTCGCGTCATCGGCATAGCGCACGAAGCGATGGCCTCGCCGCTCCAACTCACGGTCGAGTTCATCGAGCAGGATGTTCGACAGCAGCGGCGAAAGCGGGCCGCCTTGCGGCGCCCCCTCCTGCCGATGGCTGACAACCCCGCCCGACATGACGCCCGCTTCGAGGTAACGGCGGATGAGTCTGAGCACCTGTTTGTCTTCGACATGGCGCTCAACACAGAACATCAGGATGTCGTGGTTGACCCGATCAAAGAACTTCTCCAGATCGAGTTCCACGCAACACCTATGACCCGCCGCCACATGGGTGCGGGCCATCTCGACAGCCTGGTGAGCGCTTCTGCCCGGACGGAAGCCGTAGCTATAGTCCGAGAACAGCGGATCGAAGATCGGCGTGAGCTGTTGCAGCAGGGCTTGCTGGATCAGGCGATCCACGACACTGGGAATGCCCAGTTCACGCCCATCCCGTCGCCTCTCGACAATCGGTAGCACAATGGCAAGCGTACAGATCTCCCAGGGTAATTCGCGCGACCTTCCTGCTTATGCCTGTCGGATCTACGTCGCAGCGTTCCGTGCAAGTATCGGGCTTTGGCGATTATGGCCACCTCACCCCGCTGCGCCGCCTCATCCGCTTCCTGTTCGTCAGGCCAGCATTTTGCCTCGGGCTTCCTTCAGATTCGCAGTCGCCCGCGACACCCTTGCCTTCAGCTAACACTTCCCCTTGCCGGGTGTGTAGAGGACTTTCACCTCCAAGTCGTCCGGTTCACCACCACAGTGAACCGAACAGCGCCAGTCACGGCGCTACGCGCCATGCCTGGCGCACCCAAAAAAAGGGATGGCCGAGGCCATCCCTGAAGATCGAGGCTGGTGATGCCTCCTATGAAAGACGCTCAGCTGCGTTGACGAGCTGGTGCCTGGCTCGCGCCGGTGTAGAAACCCGCCAGGCCCGGCCAGAAGCGGCGCGGCGGATGCAGGGTGCGGAACAGGAACTTGACGCTGGGGGGCTGTGACGGTTGCATGGTCGTTCTCCGTTACTGCTGCAGGGGCACGAGGCGTGGGGCGATCATGTTCTCGGGGCGCAGAATGTCGGCCAGGGTGGCCTCATCCAGCAACTGCTCCTCGCGCACCAGTTCCAGCACGCCGCGCCCGCTTTCCAGGGCGACCTTGGCGATGCGCGTGGCGTTCTCGTAGCCGATGTAGGGGTTCAGCGCGGTGATCAGGCCGATGGAGTTTTCCATCAGTTCGCGGCAGCGCGCTTCGTTGGCGGTGATACCGTCGATGCACAGTTCGCGCAGCATATCCATGGCGCGGGTGAGCAGGCGGATCGAGTCGAAGATCTTGTAGGCGATCAGCGGCTCCATCACGTTCAGCTGCAGCTGGCCACCTTCGGCGGCCATGGTCAGCGCCAGGTCGTTGCCGATCACTTCGAAGGCCACCTGATTGACTGCCTCGGGGATCACCGGGTTGACCTTGCCCGGCATGATCGAGCTGCCCGGCTGACGCGCCGGCAGGTTGATTTCGTTGATGCCGGTACGCGGGCCGCTGGACAGCAGGCGCAGGTCGTTGCAGATCTTCGACAGCTTGACCGCCGTGCGCTTGAGCATGCCGGAGAACAGCACGAAGGCGCCCATGTCGCTGGTGGCTTCGATCAGGTCGGCCGCCGGCTTGAGCGGGTGACCGCTGATCACGCTCAGGCGCTTGACCGCCAGGGCCTGGTATTTCGGGTCGGCGTTGATGCCGGTGCCGATGGCGGTGCCGCCCAGGTTGACCTCGGTGAGCAGCGCCGGGGCGAGCATCTTCAGGTGCTGTAGGTCTTCGCCCAGGGTGGTGGCGAAGGCGTGGAATTCCTGACCCAGAGTCATCGGCACGGCGTCCTGCAACTGGGTGCGACCCATCTTCAGCACATGGCCGAACTCCAGCCCTTTGGAGGCGAAGGACTGAATCAGCTTGTCCAGCGCACTCAGCAGGCTGTCATGGCCGAGCAGCAGGCCCAGGCGAATGGCAGTCGGGTAGGCGTCGTTGGTCGACTGCGCCATGTTCACATCGTTGTTCGGGTGCAGGTGCTGGTACTGGCCTTTCTCAAAGCCCATGGCCTCCAGCGCGATGTTGGCGATGACCTCGTTGGCGTTCATGTTGGTCGAGGTGCCGGCGCCGCCCTGGATCATGTCGACCACGAACTGCTCGTGGAACTCGCCCTGGATGATGCGTGCGCAGGCGGTGCTGATTGCCGTGTGCTTGGCGGCGGACAGATGGCCCAGCTCGCGGTTGGCGTCCGCCGAGGCCTGCTTGACCATGGCCAGGCCGATTACCAGCTTCGGATAATGCGACAGCGGCACACCGGACAGGCGGAAGTTCTGCACGGCGCGCAGGGTCTGGATACCGTAATAGGCATCGGCGGGGACTTCGAGGGTGCCGAGCAGGTCTTTTTCGACGCGAACAGATGCAGCAGGGGACATGATCGAGATGACTCTTGGGGAATACGGCGAGTGCCGCGATACCCATAGAATAGGGGCTCCAACCGTCTCGCTACCAATGCCGTTACTTGCTGTCCTATGCACAATCGGCATAATGTCGAAGTGACCGCGCACTAGCGACAAACGTAGGGTGGGTTAGCCGCATGCCACCGGCGTCAAATGTCACGCCGATAGCGCTGCGGCGTAACCCACCACCGGCGCAACACGGTCGGCCCTCTGATTGTTTCTGTAGGAGCCGCGCCTCGCGGCGAATGCTCTGGCCGGGCGCCAGAAATCCTTCGCCCCGAGGCGCGGCTCCTACACGGGCGCAAACCGGATCAGCACGCGGAGCCTGCGATGAACCTGGAAACCAAATGGCTGGAAGACTTCGTCACCCTGGCCGCCACCCGCAGCTTTTCCCAGGCTGCGGAAAAGCGCTTCGTCACCCAGCCGGCATTCAGCCGACGTATCCGCAGCCTGGAAGGCATGCTCGGCCTGACCCTGGTCGACCGTTCCTGCACCCCGGTCGAGCTGACCGAGTCCGGCAAGTTGTTCCTGGTGACCGCGCGCAGCCTGGTCGAACAGCTTGGCGAAGTGGTGCGCCACCTGCACAACCTCGAAGGCCAGCAGGGCGAGATGCTGTCGATTGCCGCCGCCCACTCGCTGACCCTGGGTTTCTTTCCGGAATGGATCGCCCGCCTGCGCCGCGAAGGTCTGCCACTGACCACCCGCCTGGTGGCGACCAACGTCGGCGAAGCGGTGCATTCACTGCGTGAAGGCGCCTGCGACCTGATCCTTGCCTATTACGACCCTGACGCGGCGCTGCAGATGGACCCGGCGATCTTCCCCTCGCTGCACCTGGGCGCCACATCGATGTTGCCGGTATGCGCGGTCAACGAGTCCGGCGCGCCGCTGTACGACCTCGACAATGGCCAGAGCGTACCGCTGCTGGCTTACAGCGCCGGCGCCTTTCTCGGTCGCTCGGTCAACCTGCTGCTACGCCAGCGCGCATTACGCTCGACCACCGTGTACGAAACCGCTATGGCCGACAGCCTCAAGAGCATGGCCCTGCAGGGCATGGGCGTGGCCTGGGTGCCACGGCTATCAGTGACTGCGGAACTGGCCCGTGGCGAACTGACTATCTGTGGCGCAGAGCAGTGGCAGATTCCACTGGAAATCCGCCTATACCGCTGCGCCCTGGTGCGCAAGGCGGCGGTGCGTTTGCTGTGGCGCAAGCTGGAGACGGGGGAGGTGGGTGGCTGAGTGCCCTGCGGGTAAAGTGTTCGCGGCTGAAGCCGCTCCTACGGGGTGTGCGGTGTTCCGTAGGAGCGGCTTCAGCCGCGAGCTTTTGGGGTGTTTTATCCAGTCTTCGTGTTGTTGATTGCACCTTTATGTTTACAGGACTGTTCCACTCAAAGCGCTTTGACCAAATCACAGGCCTGCGCCCAGGTAATCGCCCCATCCAATGGATCCGTCTCAAACACCATCCGGTAGCGGTATTTAATCCCGGCTCGTGCTTCCCAGAGACTTCCCAGTTCGATTTTCGCGGCGCTATCGGAGTTGTCCCTATCGCTGCCTTTGGTTTCCAACAAGACGATCACTCCCGATTTCAGGCACACGATAAAGTCGGGATAGTGATTGAGTGCTCCGTTGAGTACGAAACCTTTGTTGACAAGGTTGCGATGCCACCAGCGAACGTTGTCGCAGTCCATCAGGAAGTCGGCCATGCGTTCTTCCAGGCCATTGCCTCGTTCTTCACGCAGGTACAGGCTGTTTTCCGTGGCGATGGCAGAGGTGTGCCGGGGTGCGATCTCGCTCGACAGCGCATGATTTTCACGCAGCTCGATCTTGCCCAGGCCAAGCCATTCCTTGAAGCGCTTGCGTGCGAATTGCTGAATTTCCTTGCGCACGCGTTTGCGAATGGCATCGACATAAGCGTGCTGTTGCTCTACGACCAACTCCAGATCCCCAGGGCTCAGGCGCGCCAGGATCTTGTTGATGTAGGCCAGCAAATCACTGTCAGCCAATGGCGGCATCTTGCCGATCCAGTTGTTGACCAGCCCGCTCAATTGCCGGCGCTTGGCATCCGCATCAAGGTTTGACAGGTAATCGCGCCACCGACGAATCTCCTGATCCTTGAGTCTTACCCGCGTAGGCTCGTAATCCCCTGCCGACTCTCCGACCTTGAGCAAATCCAGCTTGATCAGATCGCCGCTGGCCGGGGCCACGGCAAAATCATTGACGTCGCAATCTGCAATCTGGAAGCCCGACAGCAAGGCATCGCGTTCGAGAAAGACATGCCCCTGCTCGAACAGGGAGGAACCGGGCATTACCTGAAAGAACTGCGGTAAACGCAAGGCTGCCACCTGCTCGGCAAAGGCTTGGCGAATCGGGTAAACATCCATGGCGTTCCTTACTTCCTGTGCCTGGTAGTTGCCGTTCAAGGCCTGACTGGCCTGTTCAAGCTCGGCGTTGGCTTGCAGGGCAAACGCCATAATGTCTTCAACTGTTGCGTTAGCTGAGCTGCTAACGGGCGCTTGCGCTGGCGTCGTGGTTGGTGAGTCAAAGAGCGATCCAGATGCGCTCGGTGGTGGCGTTTTTCCTGTGCTCGGTGCCACGGCCACCGGCGCCTGAGATTCGTCGCGGGCACGAAAGTCTCGACGGCTGAAGCCGGCCCGGTTGAGACCGGCGACGATCTTTTCCAGCGTCTGGCCAAACTGTGCCGAAGAGGTCAGCACATAACTCATGTTCAACTGCTCACGGCCATGCGGGCGCACATAAGGCTGGCGCAGGATGCGGCCAAGAATCTGCTCCACATCCACGGCAGACGAGCGATCAGCCAGGGTGGCCAGGATGTAGGCGAACGGGCAGTCCCAGCCTTCCTTGAGCGCATTGATGGTAATGATGAAGCGTACCGGGCAATCCGCCGCGCTCAGGTCGATACCTTTCAGTTCGTCCAGATTGGCCGTTTTGATCTTGATCCAGTCTTCTGGCACACCGCGATTGAGCAGTTCGGCCTTGGCCTTCTCGAAGGTCAGAGCGGCATCCTTGCTCTTGCTTTCGGCCTGCACCAGCACGATAGGTCTGATCCGGCAGCCGCCGTCTGCTTGCTCGGCACTCGCTTCGGCTTCCAGGCGAGCGCGCAAATCGATGGCGCGGCTGAGCACTGCCTCCTGATCCGGCAGGTTTTGCACGATGACCGGGAGCTTGACCATGTGCTGATCACGCAGCGCCATCGCGTCGGCGAAGCTGATGATATTGGCGCCTTCGCGCGGCGTAGCTGTCAGCTCAAACACAAAAGCGGGGTTGAGGTTACAGAGCATCTCCTGAGAGAGGCCGCTGGTGACGTTATGGCTCTCGTCGACGATAACCACAGGGTTGAGGCCGGCCATGGCCGCGACCAGCGAGGCGGGGTCGGTGCCTTCTGCCAGTGCCAATGCGGTTTCACTGAAGTCTTCCAGTGCGCTGTTTTCCTGGTACAGCTTGCGGTTTTCTTTATTGGTCGCGCGCAGGCTGTCGTAGCTGAGCACGGTCAGCACAAGGCCGTCGCGTACTTCGTCGAGGCTGAACTGGCCGCCAGCGAGCAATTCGCTCTTGTCCAATACCGTTACCCGGCCATCGAACAAACGATTGAGCGTCTGTCGGTATGGGTGATCGGGGTTGCGCAACGCCGTTAGCACTTGCTGCAAAATCGATAATGAAGGCACCAACCAGATGCACAGCCGTGCATCCCCCTGGCGCCGTTGTAGGCCGCGAAAAATGGCCTCCGTCGCATGCAGACCAATCAGGGTCTTGCCGCCTGCCGTGGGCACTTTGGCGCACACCTGCGGGGCGCTGTGCTGCGCGGCTTTGTAGCCGGGCATCTTTACTGCGCCGACGTCGTCCCAATGTGCACGGTAAGCCAGCACGCTATCGTTGCAGGCCTGCCAGCGCTTGATGAATGTCTCCAGGTCGCGGATCACCTGGCTCTGATAGGTGTTCAGTTCCATTGCGGTGACTCCTTAAATCCGGGTGATATCGCGAGGGATCTTCTTGAAGCGCAGGTTGTGCCGGCGCATAAGCTCCTCGCCCAGCGCCAACTGATCGGCATAGAACAGGGTCGGCCCGGGCGTCTGGATCAGCTCGTTGAGCAGATCCATATCCAGGCAGGTGATGCGCTCGGGCTCGTAGCAGAAGAACACCCGCTGACCATTGGCTTCGCCGAGCCAGTAGCGATGTCGGGGATTGTCGAGAGACGCCAGCTCCTGCCGAGGAATGCACTCCAACCAGGCGATATAGCTGCGGATGGCTGGCAGGCCGACAGCAGGGTTGAGCTGTTGCTGTGAGTCGAACAGCGGTTCGCCCAAGCGCTGGAAGGTGAAGGCACCACCCAGCCCGGCCACCGCCTTGTCGCCCTCGCCATAGCCGCTCATGACCCGCCGCACACGCTCGGCGGTCAGGCTGTCGGCGTAGTCCATCATCTCGATCAGGATAAAGCGGCGATTACCGCCATCCTGAGCATTGAGTTTGAGGACGGCATGAGCCGTGGTACCGGAGCCAGCGAAGGAATCGAGGATGACTGCGTCAGGCTTGGACGAAAAAGATAAGAAATCAAATATCAATTCTGAAGGCTTTGGGTAGTCGAAAGGGCGGTTGTTTTCAGGGAATATTGCCTTGATCTCATTTGTGCCGGTTCGTCCGTCAAGCTCAATGACGGACGAAAACTTCGACTTGTAGTCGCTTACATAAAGCTTTAACTCTACGAGCTTTGATTCATCTTTGCCGAAGATGATCCTGTCCTGCTCAAGCAGTGACTGCATTGTCTCCCATGGGAATCTATATCCCATAAGTGGCTGCTTGCACGGCTTTCCAGTTCTTGGATGTATAACGTCATTGGGGGCTTCGTATCTATAACCCTCTTTCCCAGGGTTATGAACGCTGCGGCTTCCTGTATAGATGCCGCCTGAATCTATGAACTTATAATCTTGAAATGGCCATATTTCATGCTTATGCTCTTTATACCAAGCCGAATATTCTTCTTGCATTCCCTTGGCGCTGCCATGCCTGCTTACTATCTGCTCACCCAGGTCAATCAAGGCTTGTTTAGATGCAAGTTCGGCTGATTTCCAGATGGCTTCGATTGATGATTTCTTCTTGGCATAGCAGATTACATACTCATGCTCTAGCGAGATGTTGGTGGGGTTATTGTCAGTAACATTACGCCAGCAAATTTCTCCCACCCAGTTGGAGGCAAGAAATATTTCATCCATGATTGTCTTGAGTGAGGCCAGTTCATTCCTGTCAATGCTGATAAGAATGACTCCATCATCTTTGAGTAGGCGATGTAATAACTTCAACCGTGGATACATCATGCACAGCCACTTATCGTGGCGGCTCATATCCTCGCCTTCCTTGCCGACGACTTGCCCCAGCCACTTCTTGATACGTGGATCGTTGACGTTGTCGTTGTACACCCAGCCTTCATTGCCCGTGTTGTAAGGCGGGTCGATGTAGATGCATTGCACCTTGCCCTCGAACTCGGGCAGCAGGCTTTTCAGCGCTTCCAGGTTGTCGCCCTGGATGATGCGGTTGTCCGTGCTGTTACCTGGCGTGCCGGCAGGTGCCTGATAGTGGTGGTCGTCGAGCAGTACCCGGTAGGGCACGTCACGATGGTGGTGTTTGACCTTGTCCTTCCCGACCCAATGCAGCGTTGGCATGCGTTTCGCCTTGTCCTGAAACCGCTCGACGCAATGATCGGCCGAGCTATTTGCTTTAAAGGCAAAATCATAAAGTAATTTGCTTTGATTGTTTTGCCTCAAAGGCAAAGCGGGGCAAAGAATCGCGCCCCATGCACATCGGCCAAGTCATCTACGCGCTGCGCCAGGAGCGCCAGCTCACTCAGGAAAAATTGGCACTGGAGGTCGAAACGGCCACCAGCAACCTGTCGCGCATCGAGCAAGGTAAGAGCAGCCCATCCCTGGCATTGCTGGAGCGTCTAGCAAGGGCTCTGAATACCAGCGTGACCGCAATCTACGCGGAAGCTGAGGGCTTCAAAATCGAATCGGGAGCGCTGCTGTCTGTGAGAAAAACGCACGAGACGGACTATTCACGCGAGGCGCTCCAGCTACGGCAAGGTTTCCGCGATCTGTCGCCAGCGAATCAGAAACTGGCTTTGGAGTTCATGCGTATGTTAAGCCGGCTCGAACGCGAGGACGGCTAGCGATAGATGCTTAGCGAAGCCAGCACGTAGCCTGGATTGAGCACAGCGAAACCCAGGGCAGGTGATGGGTTTCGCGTTGCTCTGCCCATCCTATGATCCTGCAAAGATCAGAAGATGCATCTTGATCGTTCCCTGGCTCAGCGTGGTAACGCAGCCCGGGACGCTCTGCGCCCGTCACGACCTTCACAGTCACCAGCGCAGCCAGGCATAACGCGCAGCGTCGCAAACGCAGGTGCCCACGCAGAGCGTGGGCACCATCGGTACAAAGTGCGTCGTGGGCGGCATTCCGCTTCAGCCGCGAGCCTTTAGCGACGAATCACTTACCCGACTTGATCGACGTCCACGCCCGCGTACGCACACGCTCGATCTTCTGCGGCAGCGGCTGCACCACGTACAGCGACTTCTGCAGCTCCGGCGTCGGGGTCAGGTCGTGGTCGTCGGCGATTTCCGCGCCCACCAGCTGCATGCCCGGCACGTTGGGGTTGGGGTAGCCGAGAAAGTCGCTGATCGGCGCGATCACCTTGGGTTCGAGCAGGTGGTTGATGAAGGCATGCGCCTCGTCGACGTTCTGCGCGCTCTTGGGGATGGCCCAGGTGTCGAACCAGATCGGCGCGCCTTCTTTCGGCAGACGCCAGTTGATCACCACGCCGTTGCCGGCTTCCTTGGCGCGGTTGGCGAACTGGTAGAAGCTGCCGGAGTAGCCGATGGCCACGCAGATATCGCCGTTGGCGATGTCGGTCATGTACTTGGCGGAGTGGAAGTAGGCCACGTAGGGGCGCACCTTGAGCAGCAGTTCGGTGACCTTGTCGTAGTCGGCCGGGTTGGCGCTGTTGGGGTCGAGGCCCAGGTAGTGCAGGGCGATGGGGATAATCTCGGTGGGCGAGTCGAGCATGGCCACGCCGCAGGATTTCAGCTTCTCCATGTACTCGGGCTTGAACACCAGGTCCCAGCTGTTGACCGGCGCGTCGTCACCGAGCGCAGCCTTGACCTTGTCCGGGTTGTAGCCGATCAGCACGGTGCCGTACATGTAGGGCACGCCGTACTGGTTGCCCGGGTCGTTCTTCTCCAGCAGGCCAAGCAGCACCGGGTCGAGATTCTTCCAGTTGGGCAGCTTGGACTTATCCAGCGGGGCGAATACGCCGGCCTTGATCTGGGTTTCGAGGAACTGGTTGGACGGGATCACCAGGTCATAGCCGGAGTTGCCGGTGAGCAGCTTGGCTTCCAACGCCTCGTTGGTCTCGAAGGTGTCCCAGGTGATCTGGATGCCGGATTCCTTCTGGAAGTCCTTGGGCACCTCCGGGAGGATGTAGTCGGCCCAGTTGTATACGCGCAGCTCCTTGGCCTGCACTGCGCCGCTGAGCAGGGTGGCGCCGCACAGGGCGGCGCCAAGCATCTGTTTGATGGCTTTCATCGTTTCTCACCCCTGAAGTGTTGTTGGTCTTCTTCTGTACCCGTAGGGCAATCGCATGAAGCCAAGTGCCCCGATAAGTCGCCGCTAAGGAAACTCTGAAAAACTCGTCATTCCCGCGCAAGCGGGAATCCAGAACCTGCGAAACTCCTGGGCTCCCGCCTTCGCGGGAGTGACGATAAATAACTTTTTCAGAACATCCCTAAAGTGCCTCCCACAACCGGGCGGCTATACGCCCTCGAAGCCTTCGAGCACGTTGACTGCGTTGACGCCGATGGCCTCCACTGCGTAGCCGCCTTCCATGATGAACAGGGTTGGCACGCCGAGGGCGGCGATGCGTCGGCCCATGGCCAGGTAGTCCGGGCTGTCGAGCTTGAACTGCGAAATCGGGTCTTCCATGTAGGTGTCCACACCCAGCGATACCACCACAACTTCCGCGCCGTACTCGGCGATGCGCTGGCAGGCCTGCTCCAGCGCCGCGCTCCAGGTGTCCCAGGCGCTACCCATGGGCAACGGGTAGTTGAAGTTACAGCCCTCGCCGGCGCCCTCGCCCAGTTCGTCGGCGTAACCGAGGAAGAACGGGAACTCCTCGGCCGGGTCGCCGTGGATCGAAGCGAACAGTACGTCGCTGCGCCGGTAGAAGATGTCCTGGGTGCCGTTGCCGTGGTGGTAGTCGACATCGAGGATGGCGACTTTCTTGCGGCCCTGGTCGAGGAAGGCCTGGGCGGCGATGGCGGCGTTGTTCAGGTAGCAGTAGCCGCCCATCACGTCGCCGGCAGCGTGGTGGCCTGGCGGACGGCACAGGGCGAAGGCGCTATGGGCGCCATTGGCAATTTCCTGCTGGGCGCTTAGCGCGACCTGGGCAGCGCTGTAGGCGGCCTGCCAGGTACCGGCGGTGATCGGCGCGCCGCCGTCGAAGCTGTAATAGCCGAGCTGGCCGTGCAGGTCACTGGGGATCATCCGCCGCAGCGTGCGCGCCGGCCAGGTGAAGGGCAGCAGATCACCGGTGCCGCCCTGTTCCTGCCAGCGCGCCCAGGCGTCCTGAAAGAACTCTAGGTAGGCCTTGCTGTGGATGCGCGCGATGGGCGCCAGGCCGAAATCCTTGGGCGCGCGGACTTCGCCGAGCTGGCGAGCCTTGACGCGGGCGAGGATATGGTCGGCGCGCTGCGGCTTCTCGAAGCAGGGCATCAGTTGCCCGTCGATCAGCTCGCATTTGCCGTGGTGCAGATGGTGGTCGTCGCTGTAGTAGGTGAGCATGCAAAGCGCTCCAGGCTCGTTGTTTTGCCTGCATTGTTCGCCTGCCTGACCAGCGTCGAGAACATTGGCAACGGCCAAAAGGGGATCGAAATGGCCAAATTGCCTTGTCACCGGCACGGGGTTGGAAGATGTAACGCGGTATGAGTCTTAAGTTTTCGTTAAGCCTTTGTGCCGAGAGTGACGCCACCGCACCACATCAGGAGCCTTCTCATGCGTCGTCTACTGCTCGTTCCCGCTCTGCTGGCATGCGCCGCGCCGGCCTTGGCCAAGACCGAATGCGCCACGGCCGAGCGTTCAACCTGGCAGGACCCCGAGCAGTTTCAGGCCAAACTCGTGGCCGATGGTTACAGAATCAACACGTTCAAGATCACCGAAGGCAATTGCTACGAGATCTATGGTTTTGATCGAGAAGGCCGTAAAGTCGAGATCTACCATGACCCGGTCAGCGGCAACGCCGTGAAGACCGAGAGCAAAGACTGATCATCACCCCAGGCGTTATGCCTTCTTGACGAGAACCTACCATGCCCCGTTTAGCCCGAGCCGTACTGGGCAGTCTGCTGATGCTGTGCGCCACACCGTTACTGGCCGATCCCGAATGCGCCCGCCCTGATCGCAGCGCCTGGATGCCCGAATCGCAGTTCCGCGAGCAGATGAAGCGCCAGGGCGTGCAGATCACCAAGTTCCGCATCACCCCCGGTAATTGCTACGAGATCTATGGCTTCGACCGTGAAGGTCGCAAGCTGGAAATCTATTACGATCCGGTCGATGCCCAGCCTGTAGAAGACGTGGCCAGCGCACAGCTGGCATTGCCCCGACATCCCTGAATCCGCGACCATGACTTCAACCTTCAAGACTTGCGCCCTGCTGTTGGGTGCTGCCTCCGTGTTCGCCTACGCCTGGCTCGCCGGCAGCTCGCACGAATTGGCGCCCTTTGCCCGCGTCCCCGCTCTGCCGGGCAATACGACACCCGCCATGGCGGCGCATTTTGCCTCCTCCGATCTGGAGGATTTCGTTCATTCCGCCTCCATCACCGACCTGCCTGGCGGTGATCTGATGGCGGTCTGGTTCGCCGGCACGCGCGAAGGCGCTGCCGACGTACAGATTCGCGCCGCACGCTTCGATGCCGCCAGTAGCCAGTGGAGCGCCGAGCGTGTGCTGGCCAGCCGCGAGTCGACCCAGCGTGCCGTGGGCAAGCACATCCGCAAGCTGGGCAACCCGGTAATCAGCCTGGCGCCGGACAACCGCCTCTGGCTGTTCTACGTCTCGGTATCGCTCGGCGGCTGGGCTGGTAGCGCGGTCAATGCCATGGTTTCCGACGACCTCGGTGAAACCTGGTCGGCGCCCCGGCAACTGGTCACCAGCCCCTTTCTCAATATCAGCACGCTGGTGCGCGCCGCGCCGGTGTTCCACGCCGACGGCAGCATCGGCTTGCCGGTGTATCACGAGTTCCTCGGCAAGTTTCCCGAGTACCTGCATCTGAGCGCCGCTGGCGAAGTGCTGGGTAAGTATCGCATCGGCAAGGGGCGAGACTCTCTGCAACCGACCGTGGTGGCGCTGGACGAACGCCGCGCCGTGGCCCTTTTGCGCTATGCCGGCGAGGAGCATCACCGCGTGCTGGCCAGCTACAGCGAGGACGCCGGGCGCAACTGGAGCCAGCCCGAGCCGGTGGAGCCGAGCAACCCCAACTCGTCCCTGGCGGCGGTCGGCCGCCCGGACGGCAGCTTGCTGGTGGCGATGAATGACCTTGAAGACGGGCGCTTTCGCCTGACGCTCTATGCCACCGACGCTAACCTGAGCAACTGGCGTAACCTGGGTGAGCTCGACGAAAGCCCCAACCCCTGGGGCGAACCGATCCCGCACGATCAATTTCCCGCCGTGGTCAGTGAGAAATACCTCGCCAGCGGCGGCAAGCCCGAGCAGCAGGCGACCTTCCTCGAGCGGGTGAGCGCGCGCATGTGCAGCGACGACGGTTGTTCCTTCGACTACGAATATCCCTACTTCGTCCGTGATCGCGAGGGTGCCTATCACCTGGTCTATTCGTGGAACGACATGTTCATCAAGCACCTGACCTTCAACGAGGCCTGGCTCTCGGAGCGCCACCCGCATGACTGATTTCTGGCTGCCACACCTGGCCTTTACCCTGTTGCTGTTCCTGATCTTCACCCGGCTGGCGCGTACCGCCCTGCAGCGCGGCATCCTGCTGGCGGGCTGCCTGCTGCTCAGCCTGCTGCCGGCGCAGGGCATCAGCCTGGCGCTGCAGTTGCGTACCTATATCGGCGATCTGTCGGTGGCTAGCCTGGTGCTGCTGGGCTGGGCGACCCTGAGCCGCTTTGGCCTGGCGCCTGCAAGCTCGCGTGATCGGCTGGCCAGCCTGGCGCTGTTCGCCGGCCTGGCCGTGCTGCTCTATCCGGCAGCACTCGGCCTGAGCTATGCCGACCCCTATCAGCTGGGCTTCGAACCCCGGCCGATGCTGCTGGTGCTGGGCTTGCTGTGCGCGGTGCTGATCCTCCAGCGCAGCTGGCTCGGCGCCCTGGCGCTGGTGCTGGCAACCCTGGCCTTCGCCCTGCGCCTGGGCGCCTCGGAAAATTACTGGGACTACCTGATCGACCCCTACCTGGCCCTCTATAGCCTGGGTGCGCTGCTGAGTGCCGCTGTGCGCTGGCTGCTGGCCCGACCGACAAGGAAACTCGCATGAGCTGGCTGAAATCCCGCCGCCTGCATTACCTGGCAGGCCTGACGGCGCTGCTGTTCGTTATCTTCGCCGCCCTGCGCATGCTGTTCCTGCTGGGCTTTTCCGCTGTCGACAGCATCAGCGACCCTGACGTGCTGCCCACGCTCGGCATCGGCCTGCGCTTCGACCTGCGCCTGGCCCTGCTGCTGATGCTGCCGGTCGGCATTCTGCTGGCGCTGCCCAAGCTGCGCCTGGCGCGTTTTCGTGCCATGCGCTGGCTGCTGCGCGGTTACCTGGTGTTGGCCGTGGCGCTGCTGGGCCTGCTGTACATCATCGACTTCGGCCACTATGCCTACCTGGGCGTGCGCCTCAACGCCACGGTGCTGCGCTTTGCCGGCGACGCGCAGATCTCCGCCGGCATGCTCTGGCAGACCTACCCGGTGCTGTGGATAACCCTGGCCTGGCTGGCCGGTGTAGCGCTGTCGGCCTGGGCGTTGCTGCGCCTGGAGCGCGCGACCCTGGACCGGCCGCAGGCTCAGCAGGTCGGTGTGTTGCCGGCCCTCGGCGGTGCGGCAGTGGTCGCTGTGCTGGTGTTCTTCGGCCTGCTCGGCCGCGCCAGCGCGCTGAACCTGGAGAACCCGGTGCCGCTGCGCTGGAGCGATGCCTTTTACAGCGGTAACAGTCAGGTCGGTGCGCTCGGGATCAATCCGGCGCTGTTTCTCTTCGATACCCTCAAGCTCGAACCCGCCGCCTTCGACGAGGCCGCCACGCGCGAGCACTACGAGGTGGTGGCCGATTACCTGGGCGTCAGCGAGCGCGATGCGCAGGCGCTGAACTTCTTCCGCCACCAGCGGCCGCAGGCGCACCGCATCCAGGCCGAGCGCCAGCCCAACGTGGTTTTCGTCATGCTCGAATCCCTCGGCACCAGCGCCGTGGGCGCCTACGGCAACCCGCTGAACCCGACGCCGAATCTGGATCGGCTGGCCAAGGAGAGCTGGTTCTTCCGCCACTTCTACGTGCCGGTGACCGGCACTGCCAAGACGGTGTGGGCGAGCATTACCGGCATCCCCGATGTGTCGCGCCAGGAGACCGCCACGCGCAACCCGCTGATCGCCCGCCAACGCACGCTGATCAATGCGCTCGACGGCTATGAGAAGTTCTACATGATCGGCGGCAACGCCGGCTGGGCCAACATCAATGCGCTGATCCGCCAGAGTATCGACGACGTGCAGCTCTATGAAGAGCGTGACTGGCAGTCGCCCCAGGTGGACGTGTGGGGCATCTCCGACCTGGATTTCTTCAAGGAAAGCACGCGCATTCTCGGCGCTCTGCCCAAGGACAAGCCGTTCTTCGCCTACCTGCAGACCTCCGGCAACCACCGGCCCTTCACCATTCCCAAGGATAACGACGGTTTCGAGGCGCTCGACCTGCCGCTGGAACAGGTGCAGCAGGCCGGCTCGCGCAGCGTCGAGCAGTACAACGCGGTGCGCCTGCTCGACTTCAACATCGGCCGCCTGATGGAGCTGGCCAAGGAGCAGGGCTTCTACGACGACACCATTTTCGTCTTCTTCGGCGACCACAACACCCGCATCAGTCAGATTCCGCACATGGCGCCGGCCTTCGAGCAACTGGGGCTGGAGAGCAACAACGTGCCGCTGCTGATCCATGCACCGAAATGGCTGACGCCGCGTGAGTTCGACGAAGCCGTGGGCCTGGCCGACCTGCTGCCGACGGTGGCCGGCATGGTCGGCGTGCCCTTCGACAACGGCGGCCTCGGTCGTGACCTGCAACTGCCGGCGCCGGAAGGCGAACGCGTGGTGCCGCTGGTGCTGCAGGAAGGCACCTTCCCGGTGATCGGCGCGGTGACGCGCGACTTTCTCGTGCAGATGCAACACGACGGCAGCTCGCCGACGCTGCACGACCTGCGCTCGCCGACCCCGCGCGACAACGTCGCCGAGCAGCACCCCGAGGAATTCCAGCGCTTGTTGGCGCTGGGACGTGGCCTGCAT